>DAISYT010000027.1:0-12436 GCA_036825175.1 Candidatus Cloacimonadota bacterium | reverse complement strand
CTTTGCGATGCTTTTACACACCCCGTCCCGAAACTTCGGGACACCCCTAAGCCAAAGGTTTACAAGCCATAGGATTGCTTATAAATCTCATAGAGGGGATTATTTCAATAGCATGATCTTTCTGGTGGCTGTTTCTTCTCCATCGAGTTTGAGTCTGGCAATGTACGTTCCACTAGAAACTCGTTTGTCGTTGTCATCACGTCCTTTCCAGATGCAGTTAAAATCTCCCGCCGAAACCTGGCATTCCATCAGCGTTTTCACTTTCTGCCCTTTGATGTTGAAGATTTCCAGAGTCGCAAAGACGGAACTTTGCGTTACGCTAAAACTGATTGTGGTTTCGGGATTAAAGGGATTGGGATAGCAACTCAACCACCCGATTGCGTTTCCCACAACCTCGTTATTTCCGAGCCCGGTCACGGTCAATGTAACCGGAACCAAGTTTTCTTCCCAATTATCGGAGATAGCGATTACGCCGCTGTACTCGCCCGCACCCAGTCCATTGGTATCGAATTCCAAAGCAATTATTATGGAATCTCCACCGGTAATCGTACCGCCGGAGCAATCCAATTCCAGCCATTGCAAAAACTCGCTAATATTGAAATGTAGTTCTAATTCTCCGCCGTTGCTCAATTTCAATTGGCTTACGGCAATCTGATTTTGTGAAAGCTCGATATGGATCGAATCGGGATCGATGATTAATTCCGGCGGAAGAGGCGGGTAAGCAACGGTAAAATCGTGCGGATCGGCGGCTCCGATGAAAGGATGATTAGCACTTTTACCATTAGCATCCGCAGCATGAATGTAATATTTTACACTCGTACCGGGAACCTGCCCCGGAATATCGGCAGAATAGGTGTCACCACCCTGGCTAATCATATTCACCGAGACAAAATCGCTGTCATTTATTTGGTAAGAAACCAGCAACGATTCGGGATAAATATAAGCATTCCCATAAGAAATTATATCTGCCTGAATGGAGTATTGTTCCTGAACTTCCAGCTCTCCCAAAAGAGGATAATGCTCGATGTATAACATATTTCTGTCTGCCATGCCATAAGTGCGGCAACGCAATCCATCCGTATTTAACCAACCCGTACTATAAACCGATACGATCTCATAACCCGGCATCGCCTGCCCGTAAACATCTAAGGCTTCATCATCCCACTGGCTACCGGTGGTAGGAACATACACCCGATTGTTTAAAATAAGACTGTTCGTGTAAGGAGTGGTGGGCGTTCCGCCCGGAGCATAAACCCGAAAAACCTGGTAATGATTTCCCCAGGCACTGGTCTGAGCAGCAAAATAATCAGCGACAAATTCATAATCCGCATACCGTTCATCCGTTATCGGCACCTGACCGATCAATATTTTGTCGACATCGAGGAATTTTCCCCAACAATTTATATGTTGAATGTATGCTCCCAATGGATCGATAGTTACGTGATAATTATCGATTCCCAAATACGACTGAACATAATCATGAATTTGCGTAATAGTAAGGTTGGTATTTTCTTCATAAATATAGTTGGTAGAAGCAGCCACGCTATTCCCGTCACACATGAAATTCCCGCCATTGTGCAACATATTCATGAAATAATAAGGCACGTCCCAATAATTGGCAATTACACCCGGAATTACATTATCGAAAGGTCGCGGTCTGTCGTATGTAAAATCCACGATCTCCACCTGATTATCATGAGCGATAAACCAGGGTCCATAATCCGTAGTCCAATAACTATCAGTTTCCGCAATAATGAATTCCACGTTATTTAAATTAACGCCGTTGGTTTCAAAATAAGACTGACATTGAGCATAAAAGCTCTGACTGACGATCGTATAAACGGTGGTATCCACAGACATGAGTGCCACAAATTCGATGGGAATGCCTAACGGGTAACCGATTAGCACACCTTCCATTTGTTCAAATTCTGCGATCGGTCTAACATTTCCCGTGGGAGGATCGAGTGGTACGAGCTGAGCATCGGTAATCTGCGAAGATTGCTCTTGCGGTGGAGTGATTTCTGTTTGTAAAAGTTCTAAATTCTTTTCGGTTGTCTGTAGCAGGAAAATCTGGGAAATCATCATTAACAATAATAGAATTCTTTTCTTCATAGCGATTCCTTCATTTTGGTAATACAAATAAACTACACTCCGAAGAGATCGAAACTCTTCGATGCTTCAAAATTCACTTTTTCTGTTTGGAAATGACTTTTTTCTGTTTAGAACATATATCCCATCGTGATCTGATTTACATAACCCAGATCGCCGTAGGATGCGATGGCATAATCCATTTTTATTTTATACTGGCTTAAATCCAAACCGAAACCGAACGACATGCCGGAAAACGTTTCGTCGTCACCACCGGTTTTCCAGTCGGAAGCGTTGGTTTTGTATCCGGCTCGCAAAGCCAATATATTATTCAATTTATATTCGATTCCCAATTTGCCGGTATAATCGTATTTCAACGGTTTATAGATATCCACGTTCGCATAGAATTTATCGTTAGGATGCAGGCTGAAACCGATAGCGGCTGTGACCGGTAATTCCTCTTCATATTCATGATCGGTAAAATAGGAAAGCTGTTTGCCGATGTTGCGAAGTGCAACTCCCACTTTCAGATTTTTGTTGGTGGTCTGATGCATAATTCCCACATCGCAAACGGCAGCCGTCGCCGAGTTTTCATCCAGAGATTCCCGGATAAATTTCAGATTGATCCCCGCATCGAGATTGGAGAGGACATAATGAGCAGCACTGAGCCCAAATACGAAATCAGAGACGCCAAAAGTACCGTCGGTGCCGGCATATTGACCGTAAGCATCGACGAGTGTACGGTCTTCGGTGGCATTAAGCCCTTTGCTGAAAGCAGCAAAAGCAGTTTTGTCATTGTAACGCCAAGCAAAAATAGCGGAACCGCAATCCACGCCATCCAGGTAATTCATGTAAGTTATCTCTGCCTGTTTACCTTTCATCTGCACCAAACCTGCCGGATTGAAGAAGACGGCGCTGGCATCGTTGGACAGCCCGGTGTAAGCATTTCCCAGAGCGGAAGCGCGGGCGCTGTAATTTACTTTTAAAAAAGTGAAGCCGGTTGTTCCTGCATTTTTATCGATCCCGACAAGAAAGATCGGGATGAGCAGAATAAGCCAAGTGATCCTAAACTTCATACTTAATTCCTTCCAAGATTTCGTATAACTCATCAACCGAGCTGCAATTCAGCACTTTAGAGCGATTTTCCTCGCTGCGAAAAAAGTTGGCGATTGCGCTCATTATTCTCATATATAATTCTTTTAATGACTCGGGAACCGCTATCATAAAGATGATCTTCACCGGTTCGCCGTCAATTGCTTCAAACTCCAGTTCATTGTCAAGCAGATAAACCGCCACCTTCAAATCCTGCGCCGAAGAAGTTCTGGCGTGAGGCATAGCGACACCTCTGCCGATTCCGGTGGACATCAGTTTTTCCCGCTCCATGATTTCCTTGAAGAAAGCATCTGCTGAAGTAACCACGCCCTGTTTTTCCAACAGTTCCGTCATCTCATAAAGACAGCTTTTTTTATCTAAAGCGTAATACTGACAGCAGATCAAATCTTTCGTAAAAATCTTCATAAATCCAATCCCTATGCCACCTTCGTGGCTCTAAATCTGCCTCCATTTATTTCCTTGACTTGAAACCGTCAAATAATTTTTTGTGTAGCTGAATAATAAATAAGAGAGGTTTTACTAATGATCAAAAGAAAACTGGTGAGTGTTTTACTCGGTATGTTTTTTCTGCTAAGCATTTCCAGCATCCTGGCTGCAGGCGTTCCGGCAGAAACAGTAATTGCAGAATTTGATGGTGGTACGATCACCATGGGACAACTCGAAGAGCGCATCGAAATGATACCTCCTCTTTATCAGCAAAAATATTCCACTCCCGAAGGAAAAGCAAGCCTGCTCAACGATCTGGGCGTGGAAGAAATGTTCTACCTGGAAGCTTTGGCTCGCAACGTGAAAGGTGACAAACGCTACTTCAATGAGATCGACAATCAGATCAAGTCGGTTTATTATAATGTGTATAAGAAAGACCTGGTCGATCAGAATCTCACCTTTACCGATAAAGAGAAAAAGGCTTATTTTAACGATCATGCCGATATGTTTGCAGATAAGAAATACGAAGATGCCGAAGGCGATATCGAATGGCGTTTGCGACCGGAAAAAGAAAAAGCTATCATGGATACCGAAAAACAAAATCTATTGGATAAATATGCCATCGTTTACCATGACGATGTAATAAATGAATTCAATATGACCCATATCGACAGCAACTCCGTGATCGCAGGAAAGGTGCTCGTAGCCAGTAATAATCCCGATATAGAGGTTACGGTCGGTGAATTGGTGGAAAAATGGAACGATCTGCCCGAACAAAACAAAGCTGCCCTGATAACCAACGAAAACCTGAAAACATATCTTACCAACTATATCGAATTGGAAGTGTTCTTCCTGGAAGCCGTAGGAAAAGATTACGAAAATAATGAAGAAGTACAGAAAACAGTGGCTCAAATCCACCGCACCATGATGCTGCGCACGGTTTACAATCAGCTCGTGGTCGATACCATCGCTCTCGATACTTTGAGTCTGAAAAAATATTATGAAGTTAACATAGATAAATTCAGTTCCAATCCCTATCGTAAAATTCAGACTTTCGGTTTTAAAACCGAACAGGAAGCCAAAGACAATCTGAAAACAGTAAAAAATTTAGTAAAAAAGAACGATGAAGAAGGTTTGAAAGCTTTGATCAAAGAGAAGTCGGAATATAAAGTAAAAGACGGCGTCCTCGATCATATCTACAAAAACCAGATCATCCCCGGTCTCGGCAAAGACGAAATTTACAGCGATTACGTTTGGAAAGCAAAAGAAAATAAGTTCAGCAAAATCTTTAAGAATTCCAAGGATATCTGGGTTTTCTTCCGCCTGCTGGAAGATATCAAAGCTGTTGCCGAACCGTTTGAAGAAAGTATCAACAAAATCAAAAGAGATAAACTTTCCAGCGAATCCCGTGAGAAATTCGGACAAGTCAGCACCGAACTTACCAATAAATATCATCTGAAAACATATCCGGAAAAGCTGACCGTCATTTTGAGCGCCGAAGATTATTTTAACAAAGCCGAAGCTGCTCAGAAGCGCCGCGGCTTCAAAGACGCCATTTTCTATTACGATCAGATTATTAAAAATTACCAGAATAACAGCGACGATTACAAAGCCACTTTTATGAAGGGATTCATTTATTCGGAAGAAATGGACGATAAAGAAAACGCCCGTCAATGTTATGAAAATGTGATCAACAATTTCCCGGAAGCAGAATTGCACGAATCTGCCCGCTACATGCTCGATGAGTTGGCTGGAAAACATCAAGATGTTTTCGAGAATGAAATTCCTGAGGAGAACGTCGAAGAACCGACCCAGGAATAATTTTTTGGAGGTAAATTATGTTTTTTCGCGGAGATGAATTAAAAAAAGTTTTTTTGAAAGCAAAGAAAGAACGATTTGGCATTATCGCCTCTAACGTGGTTTTCGACAGCCAAATTCGTGGAATCGTACAGGGTTATGAAGCTCAAAAATCCGACGGACTTTTACAGATGAGTTCCGGCGCCGTAAAATATGCCGCCGGCAGCACGAACGACATAAAAACAGGAGCTCAGCTGATTTCCGCCATGACCAAAGTTATCGCCGGTCAGTACAAAAACTCCGGTGTGGGCTTGCATATCGACCATGCCACCCCGAATTATTTCGACTTCGTAGTTTATTGCATCGAAAATGATCTGGTCTCATCTGTGATGATCGATGCTTCCAAAGAGGATTTCGCAGAAAATATCCGGATTTCTTCCGAAGTGGTAAAAGTAGCTCATGCTCATCATGTGTTGGTGGAAGGTGAGATCGGTTACATCAAGGGTTCGGAGGACGAAATCGTTTCCGAAACCGAACTCTACACCAAACCGGCAGAAGCTCTGGAATATGTCATTAAAACCGGAGTCGATCTTTTTGCCGCTTCCGTGGGTACGAATCACGGCGTTACCAAAGGTTCACAGGTTACTTTGAAACTCGATCTGATCAAAGATATCGACAACCTTCTGATCAAAAACGGCATCGAAACCGGAATCGTCTTGCACGGTGCTTCCGGACTCACTGCCAAACAGCAGATGGATGCGGTAAGAAACGGTGTGGTCAAAATTAATAAAGACACTCATTATCAGATGGATTTTTCCAGAGAAACTCAGGCTTACTGGGAAAAAGAAAAATATGCTATCGTCAAACCAGCCGGCATATCGGAGGATGATTACATTCCCGATAAAAAGCGTTTCGATCCGCGTAAATGGATCGTTCTCGCCGAAAAAGCCATGCAGGCTTCGGTGGAAGAAATGGTTCAGATCAGCGGCAGCACCGGTAAATCAATTTTATTATAAATAATTTAAAAAATATAATTCGGAGGATGCGATGAAAAACATTGCAATAAACGGTTTCGGAAGAATCGGACGGTTGGTTTTCAGGGAACTTTTGGAAAGAAAAGGATACCAGATTTGCGCCATCAACGATCTAACCGATGCCAAAACTTTGGCTCATCTGCTCAAATACGATTCGGTTCACGGTCAACTGAAATACGAAGTGGAAGCCAAAGAAAACTCCATCATTGTAGATGGAAAAGAAATTAAAATTTATGCTGAACGCGATCCGGAATTGCTTCCCTGGAAAGCATTGAATATCGACATCGTGGTCGAATCCACGGGCGTTTTCCGTTCCAGAGATAAAGCAGCCAAACATCTTACAGCCGGTGCTAAGAAAGTAATTATTTCCGCTCCTGCCAAAGGCGAAGTGGATGCCACCATTGTGATGGGTGTAAACGATAACACTTTGAAATCAGAACACAAAATTGTCTCCAATGCTTCTTGTACCACCAATTGTCTGGCTCCCGTTATGAAAGTGATGACCGATAATTTCCAGGTCGAATCAGCTTTTATGACCACAGTTCATTCATACACCGGCGATCAGCGTTTACTCGATTTCCCGCACAGTGATCTGAGAAGAGCACGTGCTGCCGCTTTGAACATGGTTCCCACCACCACCGGCGCTGCTGTTGCTACCGGCAAAGTTATTCCGATCTTACAGGGAAAAATCGACGGTATGGCTGTACGTGTGCCCACTCCCGACGGTTCTCTGATCGATGTGGTGATGACGGTGGATCGTGAAACCAGTGTGGAAGAAATTAATGGTTTAATGAAGAAAGCTGCCGAGACATACCTGAAAGGATATCTGGAATATTCCGAAGCACCGCTCGTTTCCACCGACATTGTTCATAACCCGGCTTCCTCAATTTTTGATTCGGGAGTGACCATGGTACGCGGAAATATGGTGAAAGTACTTTCCTGGTATGATAACGAGTGGGGTTATTCCTGCCGCGTCGTAGATTTGATCGAACGGCTGGCACATCTGGAATAAATCCTGCATTCCTTAGAAATAAGGTCATAAATTATGTAGGAAAATTAATGAAGAAAATTACGATTTCTTTGGTAAGCCTGTTTATGACAGGCTTACTTTTTAGTAGCACTAAAATGCTTGTGCAGTATGAACCCGGCAATGTTTTACCTGCAGCCAACCGGGAGGATACTGTAATTTTTTCCGAAGATTTTGAAGATGGAATTCCCACCAATTGGGTTTCCGAAGATGTTACCGATCCGGGTTCTTATTGGTACATAAGCACTTACAATGCTTATGGCAGCGAAGGAAAATCCTGGCGCTGCGCCGATCCCGAAAACTTTTCCAACGGCGGTTATGATAATGGCTGGTATCAGGTGCTCGATACTCCGGTTATCTCTCTTCCTTCCACTGGCAATGTGGTCTTGAGCTTTGAACAATTCCGTTCGATCGAAGAGCCTACGGATTATCAGAATTTCGACGGTTGGGACGGCTTGAATGTCCGCATCAGAACTACCGATCAAAATTATGAGGATGCCGTTATTATGACGGATTGTTCGCCGGCATATAACTGCTCGAGTCTTTACAGCTTTGGTTCCATTCATGCTGAAGATCCCGATGGCGAACCAGGCATCCCCGGCTGGGGTGGCAGTTCGGATTGGGAATCCACTCAAATCACTATTCCGGCTGCTTTTCTGGGACAGGATGTCATCATCAGTTTTGCTTTTGCCAGCGATGAAGCCGAATCCACATCTTCCAATTCCGAACTCACCGGCATTTATATCGATGAGATCGAAGTGGCGAATGTGTTTTACCACGACGGTGAGACGACTACCGACTTTCACGGTTTTTCGAATACTCCTGTCGGCGGCGATCTGTGGCACGCTTTTATGAACGATGACAATATGAACGTAGCCGGTTGCTTCGATGCCGAGACCGGAATTTACAACGCCAATATGGAAAATTATCTCACCACCCAGATCGTTTATCTGCCGGCAAACAGTAATCCGTATTTCGATATGACGATCCAAACTACGCTGGATGATTCACTTTTTCCGAATTGCGATTATTTTTCCATCGAAGTTCAATATGCCAATTACGGACAATGGACGAACTGGAATTCCATTTCCAATCCTGCCGGCGATCCCAATCTGCCGCAAGTCGTTTTCACCGGCTCGGTTTCGGAACGAACTCTTTTCTCCGCTGGCTGGGCAGGATACAACGATTTGAGCGCTATTGCCGGTCATTCTGCCCGTTTCAGAATCGGATTTCATGCCAACAGCAACCTTCCTTCCGGCTTTGGGTTGATCATCGACGATATGCAGATTGTCACCCAGGTTTACAGCGGAACGCCTCCCCAAAATCTGGCAATCCAGCTAAATAACGATTATTCGGTGCAGCTCGACTGGGATGCGCCGACGGGAGTAAACGTTCTGGAATATCGAATTCATCGCCGTACCGATGGCGAAAATTTTGAACTGATCGCTTCTGAAACCGGAACTTCTTATTTGGATGATTCCACCGTTCCCAATGCGACGAATTATTATGCCGTTTCCGCGCTTTTGGATGACGGCGATACAGAACTTTCCGAACCAGTTTCCGTTTTTGTACCTCAAGCCAGCGCTTATATTTTGCAGCACGACGATGGCAGTTCCGAAAGCGGCTATCAGGCAGGAATTCTGAATGAAATGTCTGTGATTTTTGAACCGGTTTACAACGTTGCCGCTTTAACTCTTACCCACATTCAGTTTTATCTGGAAGAATTAAATGAAGGTGCGCTGGTACTCACAGTTCGGGAAGATAACAACGGATTTCCCGGAGAAGAGCTGACCGGTTTCCCGGTGAGTTTGGATCAGGATAATCTGCTCGCCGGCTGGAATACTTACGGGATACCGGAAAACGTCAGACCGCAGTTTGTTGCCGGCAATTTCTATATCGGACAGATTGTTTTTGTGAACTCTCCCGTTCTCGGTTTCGATCAGGATAGCAACGGTTATAGTTATTTATCCGATGGAGATTGGGCGCAGGTTTCCGATGGCAATTTTCTGTTGCGAACCATCATCGATCCCGAACCGGCTAATTCCACGCATAATGATGAAGCGCTGCCTTCCAACGTACTGAATATCTCGAATTATCCCAATCCGTTCAATCCCGAAACGACGATATACTTTGAAACTACAAATTCACCCGCATTAACGCAAATCGTCATCTACAATTTGAAAGGTCAACGAGTAAAAACTTTGCTGAATTCTGCGCTTCCCGCCGGCAGACATACCGTGGTTTGGAACGGCACCGATCTGAACGGAAAAGCCGTTGCCAGCGGTGTTTATCTTTATCAGGTAAAAACAAACAATCAAATAAAAACAAAAAAAATGCTGTTGATGAAATAGCATTTTGGAGGTAAAATGAAGAAGTTAGTAGTATTAATGATCTTGGCAGTTTTAGTGGGAACGATGTTCGCTGAAAGGATCACAGAGAATCAAGCCAGGGAAGTTGCCGAAATGCAGATCAGGGCTTTTGCTAAAGATAATTATACCATCGAAAGTACTTTCCCGATGCTACAAAATGACCAATCCGTTCTGGCTTATGTTTTTCAACTTAATCCCGCCGGATTTGTGATTGTCTCCCCCGACACCGACATCAATCCTGTAATTGGATATTCTTTCCGTAATCAGTTCGATTTTAACAGAACCGATAATAATACAGGTTACTTATTTGTGGAACACGATCTGAATTCACGTCTGGAATTGTTGTCCGTTACTTCACCACAAGTTATTTCCGCCAATAATGAGCTTTGGAATAGATATTTATCGGGAACGGTAAATTATGCCAACCAGCGCGACACACTTTGGCCCCCCGAAGGTTATTCCGATACGGAAGGCTGGGTGGAAACTCAATGGAATCAATCTCCTGCACCTTACAACAGCTTCTGCCCCATCGATCCCACGACTAATAACCGCAGCGTTACCGGTTGTACGGCAACAGCTCTTTCTCAGATATTATTCTATCATATGTATATTGGAAATGTTAGCTTCACTGATGACGATGATTATACTTCCATCTATACGAATCCTCCTATTTATATCGATGATCAGGCAGCCAGTCTGGATTTCCCTACCTTCCCGGAATTAAACGTTTATCTTTCCGACCTGATGGTAGCTTTTGCTTATGGTTACCCGATAACCAACGAGATGATCTCGGCTTTGAACTTCGGAGCCGGTGTTTCTGTTGAAACGAGTTACAGTTCCAACGCTTCCGGTGCTTACACTACCGATGTTTACGATGCCCTCCTCTATAAGTTTGGTTACGATACTGCCAGTTTTACATATTATGCCAATGCCACTTTTTATAACAATCTGCGAGATGATATGATGGCAGCCCGTCCGGCTCTGTTTGGCATTTTATCCAATGGTTCCGATGGACATGCCATCGTCTGTGACGGTTGGAATGAAGATAATGATTATTTCCATCTGAACATGGGCTGGGGCGGTTCATGGGACGGCTGGTATGATCTGCCTTCCGGCATGCCTTCCGGCTATAATGAGATCAATTCTGCCGTTTTCAATATCGAAGGCGGAACGATTCCTTTCCAGGTAAACGGAATGGTTTATTGTGACGGCGCTCCACTCGATCAAACATACATCACTCTGGATGGTCCGCGCGATTACGAATTGCAGGTTACCGATCCCAGCGGATACTTCACAATACCCTATGTACACGCTGCCACTTATGATGTAACCGCTTACATCGAACTGGATGAAGGTGGTTATTATTATATAAATGAAAGTGTTACTTTAGATGAAGGTAACAGCAATCTCATTATCTATCTGGATGATTACTCGACTTTATCGGGAACGGTTTCGGCTCCCGTTAATACGGAAAATACTCATGTGAACATCTACCAGAATAATGTTCTCATCACGTCCAGCGTCGCCGATGCTTCCGGTAATTTTGAAATGCCCGGAGTAATGCCAGGAGAATATCAGGCAGTTGCCAGTTTAGCCGGAAATTACTTTGAAGAGCAATATTACACGGTTTCGGCAACCAATCAGAATATCAGTTTCAATCTGGTGGAATATCCTAACCATCACACGGTTTGTTTTGCCGGCGATGCCACCGATAAATTCCAGTTTCTGCAGGATATGAGTTGTGGGATTTGCTTAACCGGCGAAGATATTGCGGATTATGAAGGCGAAGCCATTGCCAAGATGAGTTTCATGGCGCCGTTCAATCCCGAAGCCGGTGAGATTTATGCTCAACTTTGGAAGGGTACTTTGCTCGTTTCGGAAAAACAGGTTACCGAGTTCACAGATGGAGAATGGAAAGATGTTACATTCGACGATTTTGCCATTATCGATCCAACCGCCTTATATTATGTGGGTTATCGTATTCATTCTCTTTCCGGTGCGATTGCTGCCGCCTGGCACGATGCCGGTCCGAATATCGCAGGTAAGGGCGGATTCATCCGCACAGCCAACTGGTTACCTCTGCCTGCTGCTTACGATTTCAATTTCTGCATCAAAGGTAAAATCATCACTCTATCTCCGGGTGGCAATGATAACAACATCGTAACGATGGAAGATCGGTTGGGAACGAATTATCCCAATCCTTTCAATCCCACCACAACCATCAGCTACAATCTGGCTGGCGACAATTTCGTGGAATTGAGCGTTTATAACCTGAAAGGACAATTGGTGAGAACTTTGGTCGATTCACGTCAGACTGCCGGAACGCATTCTGTGGAATGGAACGGTAAAGATAATAACCACAAAGCTGTTTCCAGCGGTATTTATTTCTACAAAATGCAGGTAAAAGACGGCTATTCGGCTACTCACAAAATGATCTTGCTGAAATAACAAAACTGCTGTACGAATAGATTTATCCCGGTGTCGTTATGATGCCGGGATTTTTTATTTTTTGCCACAGACTGGCGCAGACTGATCACAGACTATTTCCAATTTTGCACTATTCATGAGGTTGGCTCCGAGTG
>DAISYT010000026.1:0-12637 GCA_036825175.1 Candidatus Cloacimonadota bacterium | reverse complement strand
GTAGTATAATAACCTCCCGAACTGCGAATCGTGAATTCCGATGAATTATCCGACCCCATCGTTTCGATGTTCACCGAACCACCGAAAGCACCTGAGCCGTAAAGCGAAGCACCGGCTCCTCTTTGTACTTGTACCGATTTAACGTTGCTGGAAAGCCCCGTCCAATTGCTCCAGTAAACCACCTGACTTTCGGGATCGTTAACAGGAATGCCGTTGATGAGAATTTGAATTTTGTTGGCATCGAATCCACGCATGGTAATTTCTGCTTCTCCCATACCGGAAGTGGTAGAAAAAAGACCGGGAATATCATCCAGCATCTGTGGCATATCGCCGGTGGTATATTTTTCTTTGATCGTTTGTTCACTGATATCCGTAAACGAGACGGGAGTTTCCCTGGCGATAGCTCGGTTCGCTGAAACCTTAATGCCTTCGATTTTGACGGCGGAACGCACCAGTTGCAAATTGATAATTTCGGTTAAATCCTTCTTAACAAGCACGGTTTGATATTGTTGCTGGAAACCGATCATACTGGCTACGATTGTCTGCTCGCCTAACGGCACATTTTTCAGAATGAAAGTTCCTTCTGCTGTAGTGTAAACGCCAATTTCTGAATCTTTCAAAAAAACGGATGCGCCTTCGATCGCATCGCCTGTATCTGCTGCTGTAATTTTCCCGGCGATTTTGCCGGTCTGAGCAGCCAATGTACTAAGAATAAAAATAAAAACTGCTAACATGACGAATCTAATCTTCATGAGTCCTCCTTAACTTTTTTTTCTAACGAAATAAATTTCCAAATCTCCCGATGCCCTGTCAAGTTTTTAGAATCCACAGGTAAAATTCAGGTTTATTTTTTATCACTTGACTTCATGGATACTCTCTGCAAGGTTGCTGAAATTTTGGAAATAAGGTAGGAAGTCGATGGCAAAATTGTTTGGAAAGGAATTTCATGATAATTCCAATTCCTGGTTTTTCAAAAGTTCGATAATAAAATTACAGTATCGGGAATTGATTTATCGTAAATATCTGGATGAAAACAACAATGTCGTTTTCAAGTTTGAAGCCGTTCCCAAAAAACAAAATGTATTTTCTGCCAAACTGGAGATAGTTTACAACAAAACAGAGCAGAAAGTAGTGAGTCATTTTTGTTCCGAGTGCGGACGGGATGGCTGTAAGCATTACCTTTCCGTGATCAATTATGCCTACAATTTTCTTTCCACGGATTTGTTGGAAAAACAGGTCGTGCAAACTTACCACACGTCTTTGATGGAATACAACGAGTATTGGCAGCGCCTTGTTTTGAATGCACAGATCGAGATCGGCGATCTGTATGACGTAAATACTGATAAAACAAGAATATATCTGAAAAGTTACGGCGAATTGCAGGTGCGGCTGATCGCTATCCTGGCTGCACAACAACCGGTTAAAGAAGATGATCTGGCAGATATCCCGCTGGCTGAAAAACAGATGAAAGCTCTCTCCGATGTCGAACTCGAATTGCTAAAAATTCTTCAGCAGAATAAATGCTCTTTTAGTCGTAAAGGAACCTTCTTCACGATTTATAAAGATAAAATGAACGGATTATTTCCCGTTTTGCGTAATCTGCACAACAAAGTGTTCATCAAAGAAACGGGAGATAAACTGGTCTTTTCGGATGACGAATTCAGGATCAATTTCCAGATTACCCAGGCGGCTCCGGAGCAGTTTCTGCTGAAAGCTTCCGAGACAGAAGCCATTTCTGCCATTTATGTGGGGAAGACGACGTATATTCTGAAAAAAAATGTCGTTCACAGCATTCTGCTGCCTTTTGCACCGGAAGTGACGAAACAGATATTTGGTGCCGGTCTGCCGGTTAGTTCTGCCGATTTGATCTATCTTTCTTCCGTGGTGGCACGGCAACTCGGTCTCATCAAATGTTATCTCGATTTTGCAGCGGGCATCGAATTGCCGAAAATCTATAATAATACACCCGTCATTACCTTCCTTCTGCACAAAGATCAGGATCGCATCATTATGAAAGGATTGCTGGTTTACGCCGATGAAATAGCCATTCCCATGTCGCTGATCAGATTCCCGGTGGAGCTGGTTCGCTACGATCAGGGTGAAGAAGTGAGCTGGTTTTACATTCCGCCGCAAATAAAATATGAAGTCCTTTCTTTTTTCGACAGATTGCCCGAATCACAGAACAGCCGGCTGGCGGACGAATCGCAACTTTTGTTTGAAGGCGAGGAAAATATCTCAGTCTTGAAACAGATCATTTTCGAGCATTCCGATCCTTCCTGGAACGTGCATCTTTCCGATGATCTGAAGAAGGAGTTCGTCTATAAAGTTACTTTGAAACCGGTGATCAAAACGAGAAACGGCGGTAAGATCGATTGGTTTGAATACGATGTGGAATACAATTACAAAGATATCAGCTTCACGCATGAGGAGTTGAAAAAGTTCTTTAAAACCAAAGAGAAATTTTTGCGTTTGGAAGATGGTCGTCTGCTCTATTTTGAAAATAAAGAAGCTTTCAACACGATGGATGAAATTCTGAAAAAGAGCGAAAAACTACCCGCGGAAGGCTACAAGCTCGCCATCTACAATTTGCCGTATGTTTATCAGTTGAATGCGGTGAGTGAAGGCATCAAGGTCGTTGGTGATGAATATCTCGACGAAATGTTTGAGGCAATTTTAAATCGTGGTCTGCAAGAAAAAACCGCTATTCCGAACCAGCTGAACTCGGTGATGAGAAGCTATCAAAAATCCGGTTTCCACTGGCTGAAAATGTTGGAAAAATATAATTTCAACGGGATTTTAGCCGACGATATGGGATTGGGTAAAACCGTGCAGGCAATCTCCGTTCTTTCCAGTTTTCATACCAATTTCCGTGCCATGGTCATTTGTCCTAAAACCCTGCTGTTCAATTGGGCAGCAGAAATCGAGAAATTCAATCCGAGTTTGAGTTTTAAATTGTATGAAGGCAACCAGAAGGAACGGGAAAATATTCTGGAAACATTGAATGTAAGTATTTTATTTGCCTCGTATTCCATTATTCAAAACGACATCGCAATGCTACAAGAAATCGAGTTCGATTATATAATTCTGGATGAAGCTCAACACATAAAAAATGCTACGGCTTTGCGTACAAAAGCCGTAAAGAAACTAAAAAGCCGGCACAAACTGGCGTTGTCCGGAACCCCGATCGAAAACAATCCTGCCGAACTCTGGTCGATCTTCGATTTTCTGATGCCGGGCTATCTGCCTGCTCTGCGGAACTTTAAAAAAGAATTCATGAGCGAAAAGCAAAAGAATTCCCAGGAAAGATTAAAATTGCTGGTTTCTCCTTTCATTTTGCGTCGTCAAAAAAAGGATGTGCTGATCGAATTGCCTGATAAACAGGAGCAGGTATCGATCTGTAAATTGACGCCGTTGCAGGAAAAAATGTATTTGCAGATTCTGGAAAATGTAAAACAGAAAATCACGGAAGCGGAAGCAAATTCCAAAAATAATTATATGCACATTTTAGCTGCACTTACCAGGTTGCGTCAGGTGTGTGACCATCCGGCACTGATAGATAAAAATGTGAAAACAAATTACGAATTTTCCGGAAAAACCGAACTGCTGAGGGAAATCATTGTCGATGCCGTGGAAAATGGAAACAAAATGCTGATATTCAGCCAGTTTGTCCAGATGTTGCAGGTGATCAAAGAGATGCTGATCAGAGAAAAGATTACTTTCGAATACATGGATGGTTCGACGGAGAATCGTCAGCAGGTAATCGATAATTTCAATAACAACAATAATATCCGAACTTTTCTGATAAGTTTGAAAACCGGTGGATTCGGCTTGAACCTGACCGCCGCCGATACGGTTCTCATCGTCGATCCGTGGTGGAATCCCATGGGCGAAAATCAGGCGATCGACCGAACACATCGCATCGGACAGACCAAAAAGGTGATGGTATATAAAATTATTACCAAAGGTACGATCGAAGAAAAAATTCTTTCCCTGCAGCAAACCAAACGCGAGATGTTTGAATACTTCATCGAAGGCGGGCAGCGTATTTTAAAGAGTATGAATGCAGCCGAACTGCAAAAACTTCTGGAATATTGAACTCAGTAAAAAAGAGCAGGCAATATAATTTCTGTTTATTTTAAAATGAACAAACCTCTTCATTTCTTTTTGCTTGTTCCAAAGCAACGATATGGGATTCACGCAAAAAGCATTTCCTAAATTCAAAAAAAAAGCCGTAGAATATAAATTCAACACTTTAAGCGCAAAACGACACTGCTGCATCTATCCATCACATTTTCATTCTTTAGCAAAACCAGAGCCGGAGAAAGTGCACATTTATTTGAATTTCATTTTCGGTTTGAAAATTGGTATTGATATAAAGTTAAAAGCCCTGAAGGGGCATTTTACCTGCTACTATCGTTCACAATCCTGAAGGGATTGAACAAATGTTGTGTCAGTTCAACCCATTCAGGGTTATTTTGTGTGTTTCCTATCGACGACCACACATTACGCATGTGGTTAAGCAAATTGAATCCCATTAGGATTCTTCCTGCAATTTTATTTCTCAATATAGTAAAATCCATGATCAAAATCTGAATATTTACAATTTTATCAATTTCCTCAAACCTAACTTATTGTAAAAGCGTACGTGAAGAATGAACAGTGTCGCAGAACAATATCGACTCATTCCGAAAAATTATTTGACTAATAAATTGGTCTAATAAAATTTGACCAAAAGAGAAATAAAGGAAAAGTAAAGTGGAAAATATATTTGTGATTAACCAGCTTTCTCAGTTGAAAGCATTTAATTCTGAGCTGAAGATTCATTTGATTAACGAATTAATGTTGAATCCTGCCACGGGACAACAATTGTCCAAAATATTTGGACTTAGTAAGCAGAAAATGCACTACAATTTGAAAGCGCTGCTGAATGCGAATTTGATCGAAGTAACCGATTTCGGAAATAACAAAGAAGTTTATTATCGCGCCAAAGCCAAAAACTATTTCATCGACTTTTCTTTGGGAAATAACCTTGATTGCAACTCAGATAATCGTTCCCGCATCAATGAAATTTTAAAGGAAAACAATCTCGATCTGAGCAGAATTGCCGCCAATCTTCTGGAAAATTCACTCAGAATGCAGGCTCGCGAAAAGCTGCTCATCGTAACCGGCGATTACAACATGCCACTCGTAAAAAAGATTCTGGTAGAAGCCTCCAAAAGGCAGATTGAAACGGAATTGATTTATCGCGACAAAGAGATGCTGGAAGCGAAGCATGACCAATTTTCTCTGGCAACTTACAACTGGGATTTCGAGAATTTCAATAAGCAATTAAAGTCTTGCCAGGTTTATCTTTATCTGAATGGCGAATCGATGTACAATCCGCTGAACGATCCTGAGAAAATTAAATTGCAGCAACGAGCTTTTGTTAAAAGCCGGGAAATCATCAGTAAAAACGGAATTCGCATCGCCATGATGGAAGGCTTGATGCAAGACGAACTCACCGAACAGAACATTCTTTCCGAGATTAATTTCTGGCACTCGCTGGATATTGATTACGACAGGCTTGCCGATGAAACAGAAGAAACTTCCCGCCGATATAATCCCGGTGATACCATTTGTTTGCAAAACGAAGATGGTACCGATTTTCTGTTCCGGATCGATAAAATTGTGTGTGATTACGGCTCGTTCACTCCTCGGGAAAGACAATGTTCTTCCATCAATATTCCGGGCGGAGAAATTATTTTTCTGCCACAGACGAAAAGTCTGAACGGAACGATTTCTGCCAAACAGGGATTTTTACAAGGTAAATTGGTCAGCCATCCGGTCCTGAAAATCATGGATAACAAAATTGTTGAATTCACCGCCGAGACAAATCAGGAACTCATCGCTTCCGCAATCAACGAAGGCGGAGCAGATGGCGGTGTCGTATCGATGCTCACTTTGGGAACCAACTACAACATGAACACCAAAAACATCGATCCACTCTATCGCTGCAAGTCCAAAGGGCTGGTTACGGTGCGGTGGGGAGAAAATCGTTCTATCGGCGGGACGGTGCAAGGTCAGGTGGAATGGCAGGTGCAATTGGAAAATCCTGAAATGAAAGTTAAATAAGGATGAAGCGACTGCCATGAATTTATCGCACAAAAATATATTTATTCGGGTTATTGGAAGAAGCAATTTCCAATATTTAATCGTTAATTTTCGCAATAAGGTAATTTCGTATTTTCTATCGAAATTGAAGAAGATTAAGCATTGTTATTAAAGAAAATTAAAAAATTGAGGAAGCAATGAAAAAGATTTTTTTGTTAATCACAATTGTGTTCTTTACCATGAGTTTAGCTTTCGGGCAGTGGCAAATCGAGGAAGGCTTCGAAAGCGGAACAATTCCGGCAGAATGGACAACCAGTACATGGGGCGTTTATAGTACGAGTGGTTATCCGCATACAGGAACGTATCTGGCAGCCAGTGATGGTGGAAATGACTGGCTGATTACTCCGCAGGTTTATATTCAATCCGGCGATTCTTTTATTTTTTGGGCAAGAGCTTGGGCTGGGACTGAAAGTTTCAATGTGATGCTTTCTACTTCCGGAACGGCAACGAGTAATTTTACAACAACGTTAGCAAGCTATACAAGTGTAAATAATACCTGGATCGAATATACCATTCCGCTTTCCGATTATACGGGAAGTGCTTATCTGGCGATCGAAGTGGAAGCTGGCGGCGACTACATCCTGGCTTTGGACGATGTAATGATCGGTCAGACTCCGGTTTCCTGCCCGGCTCCGTCTTATCTGGAAGTAACCAATATTCAGGCAAATCAGGCGGATTTTGGCTGGACGGAAAACGGTAGCGCCACTACATGGAATATCGAAGTCGGAGCAACAGGATTTATCCCCGGAACTTCTGCTTATATTCAGGCATATTCGGGTGTAACTTCCAATCCCTACACCGGAACCGGATTGACCGCGTCGAATCATTATGACGTTTATGTTCAAGCTGATAACGGCGGCGGGGATGTAAGTACCTGGGCAGGTCCCGTATCCTTCTCTAATTATATTGGTGTTCTCTCGACAGGAGATATCGCTTTCACCGCTTTCAATGCCGATGGAGACGATGATTTTGCTATCGTCGCTTTGGTCGATATTCCGGCTAACACGTTTATTTATTTCACGGATAACGAACCCAATGCGGATGGCTCGGGTTTTGCCGACTACAATGAAGGAACACTGCTGTGGGATTCCGGTGCAGCCGTAATTAGTGCAGGAACAGTTGTTATTTTTACCGACACGGATAATACTTCAAATTCAGGTTTTGGTGTTTCCATAGGAACAATTTCACTTCCGTCATTTAATGGCGTCATGGCATTATCGACAAGTGGCGATGCCTTGTATGCCGTGGAAGGCAATCCCGATGAAGGAGCAATTTCAGCCTGGCTGGCAGGAATTCAAAACGAAACGGGTAATCAGGGAGATAATTTCGGAGCGACAGGTTTAACGGTCGGTTCCACTTTCTTTGATATGTATGAAGGTACTGCCAGTCCCGATGGCGGTGCCTATAACGGCGACAGAGTCGGGCAGACGTTGTTCTCCGATTATTTACCGCTTTTGACAGATTATGCCAATTGGACGATCGAAATTTCCAACGGTGAGAACATTCTTCCTATTTCCAATTCATCCTTTATGCTGGCTGGCGGTCCCGAAAATCCTGCCGCTTTCTCCGCGACATCGATCTCTATTTCCGAAATCGATTTGGCATGGACGCAAAACGCTGCCGGCAATAACGTGTTGATTGCCTGGAGTGCCGACGGCTCTTTCGGAACGCCTACAGATGGAACGGTTTACAGCGCGGGAAATGCGATCACGGGCGGCGGAACGGTTATTTATTACGGTTCGGATTTGAGCTTTGATCATACCGGTCTGAATGACAACACCACCTATTATTATAAAGCCTGGTCTTACGATGGAAGCGAATATTCCTTCGGCATTACCGATAATGCCACCACGAATTACATTCCCTATACAGCCGATTTTTCTGATAATTTCGACAGCGAAACTCCTCCTGCTTTACCGGCAAACTGGTCGTGTCTGGAAGTCTCTTCATCCACGATAGGTTTTGTGGAAACCAGTACGACAGCTTCTTATTCCGCTCCTAATAATGTAAGAATGTATAAATATTACGCCGTCGATGATCTGATGCTGATTACACCGCAACTTGGCGATCTTACTTCTCATGGCGTACAGATCAGATTTATGGCGAGAGCTTCCGGTTTTGCTCAGGATTTAATCGTGGGAACCATGTCCGATCCGACAGATGCTGCCACGTTCCATCCTTACGAAACAATTTCAATTACGGAATTTAATACTTATGCCGAATACACTGTGGTGTTCGACGTATCTTACACACTTGACGATCAATATATCGCATTTAAACAAGGTTCTTCCGAAAACTTCAGTTATATGAATATTGATGATTTCGTTTACGAACATATTCCGGGTCTCGTTCCAACTGCTCCGACAGCCATCACTGCTACCACCAACGGAACGCGTACCTTCTCGGCAAATTGGATGGCAAGTGTAAATGCAACCGGGTATTATCTGGATGTCGCCACCGATGAAGCATTTACCACGTTCGTCCCCGGATATGAAAATCTCGATGTGGGAAATGTTACCACTTATTCTGTTACTGCGCAAAACGTCGTAACTCATTACTATCGCCTTAGCGCTTATAATACATTCGGAACCAGTGCTGAATCGAATATCATCACGGTTTTCGATTCGACTCTGCCGGTCGTTCTTTCTACTTTTACGGGAATATGTGAAGATGGCTCTCCGCAGCTTAGTTGGACCACACAATCCGAAATGGAAAACCTGGGTTGGAATGTTTATCGCAGCAATGAAGAAAATGGTTATGAAGAAGAAAATGTCATCATGCTGAATGCAACATTGATTGCCGGTCAGGGTACCACTTCCGAACCGACAACTTACAATTATACGGATAGTTACGATCCTGTAACGAATGCCACATATTGGTATTGGCTGCAAAGTATCAGTTACAGTGGCGAATTGGAATTATACGGACCGGTTTCCATTCTGGTGGAAGAAGAGGAAGCTCCGCCAGTCGTCGTTCCCGAGCTGCCGAAAGTAACTACACTAAAAGCTAACTTCCCGAATCCGTTCAACCCCACTACAACCATCGAATTCGACATCAAGGAAGGTGAATCCGGAAGGCTGACGATTTATAACGTATTGGGACAGAAGGTGATGGAACATGTCTATCAGGAAGGATTTCATACCTTTGTCTGGAATGCCGATCAGCAGGCGTCCGGCGTATATTTCTATTCTCTGAAGACCTCTTCTTATTCCGAACTTAAAAAAATGTTGTTGTTAAAATAATTACCTATTGGGAATGCCCGATGCAAAATGTCGGGCATTCCTGCCATTATAAAGAAATGTTAAAAAAATTTTAGAAACGTTCCGGTTTTGAAAAATGTATGTTTCGGATTTAAATTTGTTTCAGCGAATTTAAGTGCGGAACAGAAGGCGTTCCGAAGGTGAAGAAGAAAAAAAAAGGAGAAATAAAATGAAGAACTTAAAGTATTTCAGTGTGTTACTAATGGTTATTTCGTCGTTTTCGCTCTGGGGGCAGTGGCAAATCGAGGAAGGCTTCGAAAGCGGAACAATTCCGGCAGAATGGACTATTTATGATGTGAATAACGACGGTAGCCAATGGAGAGCTTATGAGAATTCCGACAAAGCACATAGCGGCGATTGGTCGGCTTTTGTGGATTGTTACACAAGCGACGGTGAAGATTGGCTGGTAACTCCTGCCGTTACGGTTCAGGCTGGCGATTCTTTCATTTTCTATGCCCGTTCCTGGGCTTCCACAGAAGATTTTAACGTAAAACTTTCTACTTCGGGAAATGCGATTAGTAATTTTAATCATACTTTGGAAAGCGTGACCGGTGTGGGAAACGATTATGTGGAATACAGTTACGATCTCGGTTCTTATGCCGGCACCACCATTTACCTGGCGATTGAGTGGCTGCAGGATACTTACGGTATGTTGATCGATGATGTAAAAGTGGGTCAACCGCAGGCGAACGATGTAGGAATGCTTTCGTTGGAAAATCCTGCTGCTCATGAATTTCTGAATGCCGAAATTTATCCTGCCGGCACGATTCAAAATTACGGAACTTCGGAAGTTTCGGAAAGTTTCGACATTACCTGCATTATTACCAATTCGCAATCGACGGTGGTTTACAGTTCCATTTATACTTTTTCCGGCACCTTGGCTGCTGCCGCTACGGAAAGCATCACTTTTACCGATGCCTGGATTCCTGCTGAAATCGGAGATTATGAAACCACAATGACCACTCAACTCACCGGCGATGCTAATCCGAATAACGATACCATTTCCGATGATACGGAAGTGGTGGAACATTACGGAACCGGTGGACCGGATGATTTTGGTTACCATTGGATCGACAGTACGGAAGAAGGCGGACCGGTTTACGATTGGATCGAGATCAGCGAAACCGGAACCTCGACGATTACTTACGGCGTGCCTTCTTTTTCCGGAGATGATAATTTTTCCGAACCGATAGCCTTCGGGTTTGATTTTCCTTTTTACGGTATCGACCGTTCCTATTTTATTGTGGATGTGAATGGAGAATTCCTGTTAACCACCGATAATCCCTGGTATAATGCGTATCCATCGAATGGCTGGAGTGAAGATGGTAATGTTTTCAATTATGTTTATCCGATCCCGGGATACGAAGCTATGCCGGCTCTCGTCGCCGTTTTCTGGGATGATCTGGAAGCAGACGCTGGCACGGGAGATATTTATTTCCAGACTTTTGGTACGGCGCCGGATCGTTATTGCGTGGTAGAATGGCATAACGTACGTTTTCATGCCGGTACCGGCGGAGACCCGACTCTTTGTTTTGAAGTGATTTTCCATGAAAACGGCGATATGATCTTCCAATACCAAAATGTAGCCAATGGACAAACCGGTAGCACCTGCCCGCATGATTTCGGTCAAAGTGCCACTATCGCCATACAGAATGATACCACCGACATCGGCTTGTGCTATTTGCGGGAAATAGTGGATAATGGGCAGTACATCGGCGTGGAGCCTTACGGTAATCTGCCGCAAAATGAGCTTGCTATTCGTTTTTACACAGGTGAAGATAATTCTGCTCCAAATTTTGTTCATGATGAAATCGGCAATACCTTCGAGCATGAACCGCAGCTTTCCGTAGCGATCAGCGATATGTCGGAAATCGTTTCCGATACGCTTTATTACAACATCGGTTCCGGTTGGGAAGGCATCGCTCATACTTCGTTTGCCGAACCGAATATTTATTATTATCAATTACCGGAACTTGCTGCCAGTACCACGGTACAATACTATTTTGTCGCTACGGATGGTTCGGCAAATCAAAATCGGGGAACATTGCCGGCTAATGCTCCGACCGCAGTGTATTCCTTCAGAATTCTGCCGACGGAGGGAGTGGATGTGCTTTTTGCTTATCCCGGCAATCAGGATTGGGAACTTTTGGAATATCCGGTTTATATCCAGGCTCTGGATGATGCCAATGTAAATTACGATATTTATAATTGGTATGAATACGATGATTATCGCTTTCCCTCAGACTACAAGATTATTATCACTTATGCCAATTCTTCCAGTGCCAGCGCCAAACACGATACGCTTTCCGTAGCTTTGATGGAATTTATGGATAGCGGCACCGAAGCCGATCCGAAAAATGTGTTCATGGCTTCCGACGGATTGGCTTATTCCCAAAACGGTTTCCCCAATGACAAACCGTTAAAGAAATTTTATACCGCTTATCTGCGTGGCGGCTATTATGGACAAGGCACGTACGGTCAACCACCATTCGGCGGTACAAATGGTTTGAGCGGACCGAATGTCATTTCTTACGAAAATGGTAGTGTAATTGGCGTTTCCGGCTCACCGATCGGAGAAGCCGGAGTGGAATTTCCGGTGTATGCTAACAGCCCGGATGTGATTTATCCCAGAGAATGCCCGGATTGGTATGCCGATGAAGTAACCAATCCCGATATTAGCTCCGAAGCTACATTTCTGTTTGAAGATGGTCCGGGACCTCTGGTTGCCGGTCAGGCATATTGCTATCACGGCGTTTGTGCCATTTGGCTGGATAATCTGATCTACAAATCGTTCTTCACCAGCTTCGATCTGTCTCAATTCACCGACACTTCCGATATCGATATGATTATCGGGGATGCTTTGGAATGGTTCCAGGTTCAGGTTCTCAATCCACCCCAGAATTTATCTGTTACGGAACTGGGATATGCCACCTGGGAAGCACCGGCAGCGAGTGAATTACTTGGTTACAATGTTTATCTGGATGATGTTCTCATCGAATTCACGACCGATCTGTCCTATCAATACTCTGATCTGATGAATGGACAAACATACGATGCTGGTGTGAAAGCTGTATATGATGAAGGCAGCTCCATCATGATCAATTATGAGTTCACTTATGAAGGAATGGGATCACAGGATATACCGGTATTAATCACGACTCTTCATGATAATTATCCCAATCCGTTCAATCCTGAAACGACGATAAGCTTTGCAACCACGAATTCAC
>DAISYT010000025.1:0-12774 GCA_036825175.1 Candidatus Cloacimonadota bacterium | reverse complement strand
TTCGGCGGCAAAAATAATGCTTTTGCTTATCTGCTGTTTGTGCTCATCTATATGCCTTGCGTGGCAGTCATTGCCACCATTCACAAAGAAGCCGGCGGCAAATGGGCGATGTTCAGCGTTTTCTATCTTACTTTTCTCGCCTGGATCGTTGCCACCATATTTTATCAGATCAGTATAATTGCCGTTCAGCCGACTATTTCTATCATTTGGGTCATCATCTGTCTGGCAGCATCGATCGGCTTTTTTTCTGCTTTGAAATATCGATTCAGGAGAGTATAAGATACTTTCCATTTCAGATTTTTATGATTGCAACGGATTGATTCCCAAGAAAGAAGGAAGCCATCCCTCCTCTAAAATGGAAAATTAAGAGTGAGAATTAATTGTCATCTCATTCCGGGATCGTTCAAAATAAAATGATCCGCCTTCATGAAAAATCGGACTGATTTGACAGATAATTTCAGATAACTTAAAAAATTAAGTCTTTTTACGATTGACACGAATCTTTCAGTTCCCAAATTTGCCCAAAAAAAAATAATAAAACGGGAGTTTAAAATGCCTAAGAAAATTGTCATTTTTGGTGCAGGCTTAGTTACCAGACCGATGGTGGAATATCTCGCAAAGCATCAGTATGAAATAGTTGTTGCTGATATTGTTTTGGAAAAAGCCCAGGCACTTGCCGATCCTCATCCGAATGTTCAGGCGGTTCAACTTGATTCGGGTGATGAAAGTCATGTGGAAGAATTGATCAGAAATAGCGATCTTGCCGTAAGTTTGTTGCCGGCTGTTATGCATCCGGTTATTGCCGGAATCTGTGTGAAATGTAAAAAGAGCATGGTTACGGCATCCTATATCAGCCCGGCAATGAGAGAACTGGACGAAGCAGCCAAGCAGGAAGGCATAACGATTTTGAACGAGATCGGCGTCGATCCCGGCATCGATCACATGAGTGCGATGAGAGTCTTCGATGAAATCAAAGAAAAAGGCGGAAAGATTAAATCGTTTATGAGCTATTGTGGCGGACTTCCCGCTCCGGAAGCCGACACGAATCCGCTGGGTTACAAGTTTTCCTGGGCGCCCAAAGGCGTATTGATCGCCGCCGGCAATAGTGCCACCTATTTAAAGAATGGCAAAGTGATTACGGTTCCCGGCGAGGAACTTTTTGCTCATTACTGGTTATTGGAAGTCCCCGGTGCCGGCATCTTTGAAGCTTACCCAAATCGTAATTCTCTCAGTTACATCGATACTTACGAGTTGGATGGCATCCAGACCATGTACCGCGGCACATTGCGCGAAATCAGCCATTGTGATCTGTGGTATGTTTTTGGTAAAATGGGATTCTTCAAACAGGAACCGGTTTTTGAAAATCTTACCGGAACAGTGCGTGAATTCATTCTTACCAAAATGATGAGACTTGCCGCAGATGACTGCCTGGAAACGGCAATCGCCGAAAGATATAATCTGTCCAAATCCAGTGTGGTTTTGAAAAAAATGGCCTGGCTGGGATTCTTCGACGAGACACCCGTTCCCATAACCAAAGGAGCCGGCATCGATGTGCTGACGGCTTTGATGTTGAATAAAATGAAATTTGAAAAAGGCGAACGCGATCTTCTGGTATTGCATCATGAATTTGTTGCCGAGTTCGACGGTAAAGACCGCCGTATCACTTCCACTTTGATCGACTACGGCATTCCGAACGGCAATACCTCCATGGCTCGCACGGTTTCGTTACCAGCCGCCATCGGTGCTCACATGATTTTGCAGGGTAAGATTACCCGAACCGGCGTTATCATGCCCAAATACAAAGACATTTATGAACCTGTTTTGCAGGAATTGGATAAACTTGGAATCAAAATTGTAGAAAAATATTATTAACAGGGATGCGTAAACATGAAGAGACTCGGAATTAAACGGGAAACGAAAAATATATGGGAAAGGAGGGTTCCGCTTAATCCGGAAGCTGTGAAAGAATTGATCGGCAAAGGATTTGAAGTGATCGTGCAACCATCCGCAAAAAGAATTTATAAAGACGAAGAATATAAAGCAGCCGGTGCCATTCTCAGCCACGATCTTTCTACTTGTGATTTTCTGATCGGAGTGAAGGAAATTTACGGCAACCATCTGCATCCGAATAAACCGCATCTCTATTTTTCACATGTGATCAAAGGACAATCTTACAACATGCCGATGCTGAAACAGGTGCTCAGAGATAAAATCACTTTACTCGATTATGAAAAGATCACGGATGCTCAGAATCGTCGTCTGGTTTTCTTCGGCAAATTTGCCGGAATTGCCGGTATGATCGATACTCTGCACGGATTGGGTCAGCGTTTACAGCAGCAGATGGGAATCGCTACTCCGTTCACCCAAATAAAATCCGCGTATCAATATGATTCGGTGGAAGCTGCTTTGGCACACATAAGTGAAGTAGGGAAAGAAATCGCAGTAAAAGGATTGCCGTCGGAACTTTGTCCTTTCCGGATTTTCCTGATGGGATACGGTAATGTTTCGCAAGGTTCACGTTTGGTGCTGAATGCGCTTCCCATCGTGGAAATTGCGCCGGAAGACCTCGCTAAAAAGCAATCCGAAATGGATAATGTACACATCTATCTTTCCACGTTCAAAGAGAAAGACATGGTAAAAAGAAAAGATGGCTCTGCTTTTGTTCTGAAGGATTATTACAGAAATCCGCAGCTTTACCAATCCCGTATGGAAGAATATCTGCCGTATGCCAGCGTGTATGTGAATGCTATTTATTGGGCTCCGAATTGTCCCGTTTTTCTGCCCCGTCAGCTCCTGCAGAAAATGCAGAAGGAAAATTACAAACTAATCATCATCGGCGATATAACCTGTGACATCCGGGGTTCCGTCGCTGCCACGATCAAACCCACCTGGCCCGATCATCCGGTGTTTATCTACGATGCCGAGACCGATCGGGAAACCGATGGCTTCCAAGGCAAAGGCTTTGCTGTGATGGCGGTCGATAATCTGCCGTGTGAATTTCCCAAAGAAGCATCCGATAACTTTTCCCACGCATTGATGCCATTTATGGAAATGATGTTGCTGAATGATTATTCCAAACCGATTGCCGAATCCGATCTTCCCGCAGAAATTAAAAAAGCCTGCATCGCGCATCAGGGAAAGCTGCAAGCGGATTACCTTTATTTGGCAGAATATTTGAAGTAAGAAAACCTTGAAAAGGCTACTATCGGAGGAATTCTTAAAAGTCAGCCTTTCAAGGATTTATAAAGTGAACGTGACCTCGGCAGGATTAATAAGGAAAATAATTTAAAAAAAATCCTAACGAGGTGATTAATCTCGTTTTCAAAACATAGTTTGAAAACGCAAAAACAAATAAAAAATAAAAGAATAGTTGAGGAGAAATTATGGCTCAAATCGGCACAGCCGGAAATTATGGCAAGGATATCCGTTCCGATTGTCAGATCACTTTGGAACTGACCGACAGCGGCGGATTGCAGATTGAATTGATCAGCAAGATCAAGGATTTTTTTGGCGATCAAATAGTAGCTTTAGCTAAAAAAGAACTGGAATTTTTCGAGATAAAAAATGCCAACCTGAAGATCGAAGACGGCGGATCGCTGGATTACGTGATAGCTGCCCGTATCGAAGCGGCATTGAAAAAAATTATCGAAACAAAAAAGGAATTTTTGTTGGAAATCATTCCGCAAAATACCAATCAAACTAACAGAGACAGACACCGCAGGTCGCGTCTGTATTTGCCGGGAAATACACCGAAACTGGCGATTAACGCCGGAATTTACAAACCGGACGGTATCATTCTCGATCTGGAAGATTCTGTGGCTCCGGATCGCAAATTTGAAGCTGCCATCCTGGTAAGAAACACCCTGCGTTCGATAGATTTTTACGGCACGGAAAGAATGGTGCGCATCAATCAGCTTCCCAAAGGATTGGATGATCTGGATTACGTTATTCCTCATCATGTGAATCTTGTTCTGGTTCCCAAATGCGAATCTGCCGAGCAGTTGGAAGCTGTGAATGCCAAAATCGCCGAGATCAAAAAAGCCCGGAATCTGGACTACAATGTCTGGCTTTTACCGATCATCGAAAGCGCTCTGGGTGTGATCAATTCTTATTCCATCGCCTGTGTGGAAAACGTGATCGGTCTTTCCATCGGCTTGGAAGATTATACGGCAGATCTGGGAACGCAAAGAACTGCCGAAGGAACAGAATCGTTCTTCGCCAGATCGCAGATCGTTAATTCTGCCCGAGCTGCCAAAGTGCAGGCGATCGATTCTGTTTTCTCCGATGTGAACGATATGGAAGCGCTCAAGCAGAATGTTTTACGTTCCAAAGCTCTCGGTTTCGACGGTATGGGCTGTATTCATCCGCGTCAGATCGAGGTGATCCACCACAATTTTGCGCCCACCGAAACCGAGATCGAAAAAGCCCAGAAAATCGTGAATGCTTATAACGAAGCTAAAGAAAAGGGATTGGGAGTGGTTTCGCTCGGTTCCAAAATGATCGATGTCCCGGTAGTGAAAAGAGCGTTGAAAGTGCTGGAACTTGCCGGCAAGGAAGGAGAATAAACATGAAAAAAGCTGATAAATTCGTAAAAAATGCTGCCGGTCGTCTGGTTCCGACCATGGTCAACGGCAGAGAAGTCGTTCCTTTCATGGGAGTCGATAAATTCAAACCCGATCACCGTGGTGCATCTCTTCGCATTCCTTCCTGCAGCGATTATCCTTCCGACGGCAATAAAATCATTCCTACTTTGAAGGAAGCCCTGATCAAATGCGGTTTGAAAGATGGTATGACCATTTCCACACATCATCATTATCGCAACGGCGATTTGATTTCCAACCAGGTTTTCGATATTGCTGCCGAGATGGGAATCAAAGACCTTCGCTGGTTTCCCAGCGCTGCTTTCCCGTGCAATGAACCCATGATCAAACATTTGGAATCCGGCGTGATTCATCACATCGAAGGTAGTTTGAACGGACCTTTGGGTGATTATTGCAGTCGCGGTAAGATGGCTGGAATGGGCTATCTGCGCAGTCATGGTGGCAGAATTCGCTCTATTTCCGACGGCGACGTTCACATCGATATCGCTGTATTGGTGGCTTCTGCTGCCGATATGACCGGCGATGCCAACGGCATTATGGGAAAAAATCCTTTCGGTCCGATGGGATTAGCCTGTGGCGACGCCAAATTTGCCGATTACACGATCGTGGTTACCGACACCCTGGTTCCTTATCCTTGCTATCCCTGGCAAATTATGGGAAATTATGTGGATTTTGTAGTCGTAGTCGATCAGGTAGGCGATCCGGATAAAATCGTTTCGGGAACAACCCGCATCACGAACAGCCCGGACAGATTGCTGATCGCAGAATATTGCGCTGATTTCATCGAAGCATCCGGCATTTTGAAAGACGGAATTTGTTTCCAGGCAGGAGCCGGTGGAACTTCTCTGGCATTTGTGCAATTCATGAAAGAAAAAATGATCAGAAAAGGTTTTAAATCCCGTGCCTTGATGGGCGGCAGCACCAAATTCCAGGTGGAACTTCTGGAAAACGGTCTGGCTGATTATATTTTTGAAGGACAAGCATTCGATCTGGAAGTGGTGAGGTCACTGCGTGAAAACGCCAATCACATTGCTTCGGATGTATTCGAGTCTTACGATTTTCATGCCAAAGGCAACATGGCAAGAATGATGGATGCAATCGTGCTGGGCAGTACGGAAGTGGATGTGAATTTCAATGCAAACTGCGTTTCCCACAGCGATGGCAGAATGCTGCACGGCATCGGCGGTTTCCAAAACTGCATGATCGGACAGTGTACCATTATTGCCGTACCTTCTTTCCGTGACCGCATTCCGGTGATCCGAAACAGAGTTACCACACTGGTAGCTCCGGGAGAATTAGTGGATGTAATCGTTACGGAACGCGGTATTTGCATCAATCCTAAACGTACGGATTTGATCGAAGCCACCAAAAATTCCGGTTTACCGATCCGTGATATTCACGATCTGAAAGCCGAAGTGGACAGAATCTGTGGCGTTCCAGCCGATCCTAAACTTTCCGACGAAGCAGTGGCTGTGGTGGAATGGATCGACGGCACGATTTTGGATACGATCTGGAAAGTGGAAAAGTGATGGCTAAAGATTTTGGCGTTTTCGGAATATCTTATCTTGGGAGATAAAAGAGGATAGTCTGAATTATGAAAGATCAAAATATCATCCATAATAATGATTTTATCGAGATCGAAAACCTTATTCAGCAGGTCAGAATCAGGGTTTACAAAAATGTAAACACCGAGCTGATCAATCTTTATTGGGAAATCGGAAAGTATATCAGCAAGAAAATTGAACTTGCCCAGTGGGGTGATAAAACAATCGATCAACTTGCCGAATATTTACATAATTCCATTCCAAATGCCAGAGGATTCGAGCGAAGAAATCTATATCGAATGAGACAATTTTATGAAACTTACAAAGATAATGAAATTGTGCCCGCACTGCGGACACAATTGAATTGGACGCAGCACAGAACAATTATTTCAAGATGTAAGTCTATGAAAGAAAAGGAATTCTATATCAGGCTTTGTATCGCAGAAAAATATAGTACACGAGAACTCGACCGTCAAATCGACAGCGGTATTTTTGAACGAACGATGCTTTCCAAAACAACGAATACAAATCTTTCTCTCCAAACCGAATCTAATCGATATGGTATTTTTAGAGATCAATATGTTTTGGACTTTTTAAATTTACCTGAGAAATATTCGGAAACGGATTTCCAAAGTGCCATCATTTCCTCACTGAAATCATTTATTCTGGAAATCGGAAAAGATTTTTCGTTCGTCGGGCAAAATTACCGGTTGCAAGTTGGAAACAGCGATTTCTTCATCGATCTGCTTTTCTTTCACAGAGGATTGCAATGTTTGGTTGCGTTTGAATTGAAAACGAGAAAATTCAAACCGGAATATTTGGGGCAACTCGAATTCTACCTGGAAGCTTTGGATCGGGATGTGAAGAAAGACAATGAAAATCCCAGTATTGGAATACTTCTTTGCAGAGACAAAGATGAGGAAGTTGTACGATATGCTTTGTCGCGTTCGATGAGCCCGGCTATGATTTCGGAATATCAGACTAAGCTGATTCCCAAAGAAATTTTAAGACAGAAATTAGATGAATTTTATAACTTGATAGAAAATAAAGAATAAAAATACAATCCGGCATTGTTTCCGATAAAAAAAATTCGGAACTTGGTCGGATAAGGAGAAGTAATTATGAATAAAAGAACAATCGTGACCATGCCCGGAGACGGCATTGGCAAAGTAGTTTTGCCGGAAGCCGTACGCGTGTTGAATGCTGTTGGCTTCGCTGCCGATTATGTTCATGCCGATATCGGCTGGGAATTTTGGTGCAAGGAAGGCAATCCGCTTCCGCAAAGAACACTCGACCTGATCGCAGAACATAAAATCGCTCTGTTTGGAGCCATCACTTCCAAACCGAAAAGCGAAGCAGCCAAAGAGCTCGATCCCGCGCTGGCAGACAAAGGTTTTGTTTATTACAGTCCTATCGTGGGATTGCGTCAGCATTTCAATCTGGATATTTGCCAGAGACCGTGCATTTCTTTCAAAGGCAATCCGCTCAATTTTATTCGCAGAGGTGCAAATGATACCATCGAAGAACCGGGAGTGAACGTGGTGGTATTCCGCCAAAACACGGAAGGTTTGTATGGCGGTGTGGAATGGACAAATCCGCCGGAAAAAGTTTATGAAGGCTTGATGACACATCCCAAATTCGTGAAGAATTTTAGCTGGTGCCCCAAAGAAGAACTGGCAGTTTCCACCCGAATTTTTACTAAAAAATATTCGGAAAGAATTTGCCGCGCCGCTTTTGAATATGCCCGCAAATTTGGTTATAAGAAAGTCACACTTTGCGAAAAACCGAACGTGATCCGCGAAACCAGCGGCATGATGCTGGCGATTTGCCGCGAATTGGAAAAGGAATTTACGGAAATCAAATTCAATTTTACCAACATCGATGCTCAAATGATGTGGCTGACCAAAGACCCGGAAAATTACGGTGTAATCATTGCCGGAAATATGTTCGGCGATATCGTTTCCGACGGCTTTGCCGGACTGGTTGGTGGATTGGGATTTGCCTGCAGCGCTAATATCGGCGAAGGTGTGGCAATTTTTGAACCGACTCACGGCTCCGCTCCCAAATATGAAAAGTTGAATCCTTCCATCGTAAACCCGATCGCCATGATCATGAGCGCCTGCATGATGCTCGATCACATCGGTGAAACGGAGAAAGCAACCCGCATACGCAAAGCCATTGCCAAAGTGGTGGAAGAAGGCAAAGTGCGTGCCTATGATATGTTGAAAATGCACGGCTGCCAGGAAGTTCTGGAACAAGGTGCTGCCTCTACCACAGAAATGACGGACGCCATCATCGCAGCTTTGTAACCACGCCATTCCCCTCTTGAGAGGGGTACGGCTTTAGCCGTGGGGTGTGTAATCCCCTCTTGAGATTTATAAGCCCGTTGGCTTAGGGGTACGGTCGTCCACAGGCTGATAAACTTTAGCCGTGGGGTGTGTTAATGTGCGTTGTTATAAGGAAATAGCCTTTCCGCAACGACGAATAATGGGAGAATAAAATGAATATATTAGATTTATGGCCCGAAATCGCCTGGATCAAAAATGACGATCTGCGCGAAAAAGTAGCCAAAACCTGGGAAGCTGCTTTAAAGAGAAGCGTGCTCACTGCCGAAGATTTGCAGCAAATTCCCTTTACCCTTTTATGTGGTCCCGATCTGAAGGTTACCTTCATGGATCACAAACGCAGCGTAGTGCATATCGCCAAAGCTGCCGGTGAAAAAGTGAATGAATTTTATCATGGCGAACTGCCGGTAAACATGGATGTGCTCATCGCCGGTGCTATTTTGGCAGATGTGGGAAAATTGATGGAATACGTTCTGGATGATAACGGCAAAGCCGTCCAGGGTACTTATGGCAAGTATTTGCGTCATCCGTTCAGCGGCGTTTCTTTGGCAGAAGAATTCGGCTGTCCACCGGAAGTGTGTCACATCATCGCCACGCATGCCGGCGAAGGCGATATGGTGAAACGTACCACCGAAGCTTACATTGTACATCATGCCGATTTTATGACCTTCCTGCCGTTTAAGGAAAGGTTGAAAGTGTAAAGCGATCAGCCTGATCGCTTTGTCCGATCCGGCGGATCGGGCTACTAATCAAGGAGCAAAAATGGCTTTAACATTAATAGAAAAAATCCTGGCAAAACACAGCGGCAAAGACGTTGTGAAGCCGGGAGAAATCATCGATATCGAGATCGATGTGCGCGCTGCCCGTGATTTTGGCGGCGCCAACGTGGTGAAGAATCTGGTGAATAACGGCTTGGATGTGAAAGACCCGACAAAAACGTTTTTCACGTTCGACTGCAATCCTACCGGTTCCGACCAAAAATACGCTGCCAATCAGCAGTTTTGCCGACTTTATGCCCGTGAAAAAGGCATCAAAGTTTACGATATCGATTCCGGCATCGGAACGCATCTGGTGATCGATAAAGGAATGGTTTATCCGGGCTGCACCGTCGTTTCCACCGATTCTCACGCCAATATTCTGGGCGCTATCGGCGCTTTCGGACAAGGCATGGGAGATCAGGATATCGCTGCTGCCTGGGCAAACGGCAAGAGTTGGTTCAAGGTTCCCAAATCCGTGAAAATTACCTTAGCCGGCAAACGTCCTGTCAATATTTATGCCAAAGATATCGTGCTGAATATGCTGAATAAATTTGGCGCCAACACGCTGCTGGGTTGTTCAGTGGAATTGTATGGCGAAGAGGTGGATAAGCTTTCTTTGGATGAAAGAATCACGATTTCTTCCATGGCTACCGAAATGGGAGCAATCATCATTCTGATCCCGCCCAATGATGAAATCATTAAATATTCCGAGGAACGTTCCGGCAAAAAAATGGAGAAAATTCTGGCGGACGAAGCTGCTTCTTACGAGAAAGAATATGTTTTGGAATTATCCGAATTCGTGCCGATGATGTCTCGTCCCGGTCATCCCGACGATGCCGTGGACATCAAAGACGTAAAAGGCATAAAAATCGATTCCGCTTTTATCGGCAGTTGCACGAACGGACGTTACGAAGACATGGCTACGGTTGCCAACATTCTGAAAGGACGCAAAGTTGTACCCGGCGTGGTTTTGAAGATAGTTCCTTCCACCGATGAAATCTGGCAGCAACTGCTGAATGACGGCATTATGAAGATTTTCAAAGATGCCGGAGCCTTGGTCAGTAACGCCGGATGCGCCGGTTGTGCTGCCGGACAGGTGGGACAGAACGGTCCGGACGAAGTGACCGTGAGTACCGGAAATCGTAATTTTGCCGGCAAACAGGGAAAGGGCAAAGTTTATCTGGGATCACCGGCAGAAGTGGCTGCTTCGGCAGTCGCCGGTTACATTACCACTCCCGACGATATTCCTGCCAAACCGGCTGAATTTACTACCGGAAACGGTTTCAAAGCTAATGCCGTTCCCAAAGAAAAAGCTGCTGCCAAACCGACTGTGGTCGAAGGCAAAGTGTGGATCGTGGAAAAGGATGACATCGACACCGACATGATCTTCCATAACCGCTATCTTACCATTACCGACATCAAAGAAATGGGACAGTATGCTTTCGATAATCTGGCAGGCTGGGAAGATTTTGCCAAGAAAGCCGAAGCCGGTGACATCGTTATCACAAATAAAAACTTCGGCGCAGGAAGTTCACGTCAGCAAGCAGTGGATTGCTTCAAATCGTTGGGAATTCAGGCAATTATAGCCGAATCTTTCGGTGCGATTTATGAACGAAATGCCATCAATGCAGGATTTCCCATTCTTACCTACGAAAGCCTTTCCCAGCTGGAACTAAAACAACGCGATAAAATCAGAATCGATTTCGAGAAGGGCAAGATTACCAACCTGGGAAACGGTAAATCACTCACGATCAATCCGTTCTTCGATGTTCAGATGGACATCTACAAGAGAGACGGCTTGCTGGCATAGCAAAGCCGAATGAACTAAATTAGGAGTAAAACATGAATTTGGAACAAGTGAAAAAAATGATAGAGGAAAAAGAGATCAAAACCATCGACCTGAAATACTCTGATCTGGTGGGTAATTGGTATCATATTTCCTGTCCTATTCGCAGATTGGAACATATTCTTAAAGAAGGCATTCCCTTCGATGGTTCCAGCATTCCCGGCATGAAATCCGTGGAAGCCGGAGATATGATCCTGCTGCCGGATATTTCCACCGCAGTGTTCGATCCTTTTACCTTCCATCCCACTCTGCGTATGCTTTCCTACATTTGTGACGCTGATACACTCGTGGGTGTGAAGAAAGATCCGCGTAGCGTTGCCAAAAGAGCAAGCACCTATATGAAAAAGAGCGGAGTAGCCGATGAATCTTACTGGATTCCCGAATTTGAATTTTACCTGTTCAATGAAGCTGAAATCAATAATAAAAAATCCAGCGCCGGCTACAAGTTCACCAGTGCGGAAAATAAAGAGGATTTGCCCGGAAGTTACAAAGATAAAGATGGCACCGCCGTTGCCAACCGCAAAGGTTATCACATCGATACGCCGTTCGATAAATATGCCGACGTGCGCGAGGAAATGGTGCAGTTGATCGAAGAGATGGGCTGCCCGGTGCGTTATCATCATCACGAAGTGGGTTTGAGCGGACAGCAGGAAATCGAGACGGAAATGGTGGAATTCGACACGATCACCGACAAAATGATGTACATTAAGGACGTGATCCATAACTGCGCTCTGGACAACGATTTAACAGCTACTTTCATGCCGAAACCACTTTATAACGAAGCCGGCAGCGGAATGCACTTTCACATTCAATTGAAAAAGAATGGAAAGAATGTATTCTTTAAAAAAGGAAATTATGCCGATCTGAGCGAAGAAGCTTTGTATTTCATTGGTGGTATTTTGAAGCACGGTCGTTCTTTGACGGCTTTCACCAATCCCAGCACGAATTCTTTCAAACGCCTTTTACCCGGTTTTGAAGCTCCGGTAAAACTCTTCTTCGGATTGGCTAACCGCAGTGCTGCTATCCGCATTCCCAAATATGCTACCAGCGAAATAACAAAACGCATCGAATTCCGCACCGGCGACGGTACCTGCAATTATTATCTGGCGATGAGTGCTCTGCTTATGGCAGGTTTGGACGGCATTAAAAATAAGATCATGCCGACTAAAGAAAACGGTTACGGTCCTTTCGACGACAATGTTTTTAAATGGTCGGAAGAGCAGCAATCCAGACTCGCTTCCATTCCCACCAGTCTGGAAGAAGCTTTGGAAGAATTGAAGAAAGATCACGATTATCTGCTGGCAGGCGATGTGTTCAACATGGAACTGATCGATACCTGGATCGTGGAAAAGATGAAGGAAGTGGTGGCGGTGCGCAATCGTCCGCATCCTTACGAAATGAATCTGTATTACAGTTTGTAGAATACTTTGAATAATAATGAAATTGCCCGTAGCTGATGCTACGGGCAATTGTTTTATTAAAATTTGATGTTAGCAAGTTGATTTCCGTGTTTTCCCGTGCAAATCCGTGAGCTGCCGTGGTTATTAACCCGCAAATATTCTTACCTCATCTTAAAAGTGGAAACCCCAAAGTAAAACATAGAAATAGAATATTTTCCAATTGGTAAAGTGCACATTTATTTGAAATTAGATTTCAGAAAATTGACATCGATATATTAAC
>DAISYT010000024.1:0-13051 GCA_036825175.1 Candidatus Cloacimonadota bacterium | reverse complement strand
CTGCCGCCGAACTCGATAAAATTTTCCCCGGTCTGCCGGTTCTTCTGCGTCGTGTGGATGGACATTCCTGCGTGGTAAACTCGAAAGCTGCCGAAATGATTCCCTGGAAAACTCCCCTGCCTGCTTCTTTCAATGGCTATCTGAACGGACGGATAAATGGGCGCACAACCAACTGGTTTCACCTTAATCTGGATGATGAGACGATTTTGAAAGCATATCACAAAGCTGCTCAGATCGCCGTACATAACGGGCTCACTGCCGTTCACACGATGATCGGAGATGCTTTTTCCGATCCGAAACACTTTACATGGATTAAAGAAAATCTCTCAGAATTTCCTTTGGAATTTATTCTTTATCCGCAGATCACCAATGTGCAGAAAGCTTTGGAAATCGGCTCCCCACGCGTGGGAGGATGCGTTTTGGCGGACGGTTCTTTCGGCTCGCACACGGCAGGTTTGTTGGAACCGTATCTGGATGATCCGACTAATTATGGAATGCTTTATCGCACGACGGAAGAATGGGAAAGAATTATTCGCCAGGCTCACGAAAATGATTTGCAGATGGCGGTTCATTGCATCGGCGATGCTGCCATCACCCAAATTTTGAGTATTTACGAAAAATTACAGAAGGAAAATCCTAAGAATTTGCAGCATGAACTTATCCATTGCGAACTGACTTCCGACGAAATGCTGGATCGTATTGCCGCTGCCGGTTGCAGCGCCGTTATGCAGCCGATGTTCGACCGTTTATGGGCTGGCGAAGACGGTTTATATCAAACCAGATTGGGTAAGGAACGAACCGCCAGAACCAATCGATTGGCATCTATTTATAAAAAAGGTATTTTGCTTACCGGTGGCTCGGATTGGTATATCACCGATGTCGATCCGCTTCAGGGCATCGATGCCGCAGTGCGTCTGCACAATCCGCAGGAGAGACTTACCCCTTATCAGGCGGTGGAAATCTATACCACAAATGCTGCCGGACTTTCTTCCGATCAACATCGATTCGGAACGATCGAAGCGGGAAAGGAAGCTGATTTTTCCTGTCTGAAAGAAGATATTTTTTCTTCGGATAAAATCGCTGATATTCCTGTGCAGTCCGTGATTAGAAAAGGCGAATTTATATATCGTTGTGAGGAAATTTATGAATAAGTTCCAAATCAGAAAGATTATCCAGTTGGTTTTTCTGGGATTATCTTTGTTGTTGCTTTTGTTTCTGATTCCGCATCAGAACGGTTCCTGCCATCAATTCTGCCCTTACTCCCAAATATGTTTCGGACGTCTTACCTTAAGCGGTGTTTTTATTTACTTACCAGCGGTTATCCTTGGTTTGCTCATAGCCATTTCCACTATTTTCATCGGACGAATATTCTGTGGTTATTTATGTTTTCTGGGAACGATTCAGGAATATATTTTTCGATTGAATCATCAGAAAAAGAAAAAAAGAATGCCACCAAAGATTCATAGATTTCTGGGAATGTTTAAATATTTGATTTTTCTGATCACACTGATTTTAGCTATTCTGAATCTGCAATATTTATACTTTGATTTTTGTCCCATAGTTTCATTATCTACGCTTTCCGCCATAACGATTTGGGGCATTATCACCTTGGGTTTGATCTTCATTTTGGGCTTTTTTATCGAACGTTTCTGGTGTCGTTATCTTTGTCCTTATGCCGCTTTGATGAACATTTTTCAATTCATGGGAAAGAAACTAAAAATCAAACGACATGTTATCAAACGCAACATGGAAGTTTGTGTGGATTGCTATCTTTGTACAAAAAATTGCTCGATGAATATCGATCTGACTCAATACGAAGAAGTAACCGATCCGAATTGCATTTACTGTCTTCAGTGCGTGAAGAAATGCCCCAAAAAAGGTTGCCTTACCTGCTGAAAAGCGTTTGAAAGCCGAGTAGCAATTTTTTTTCTTGTCTTGTTTGGTTTTCTCATCAATCTTGACTTCGATATAAAAATGTTGGAGGGGTAAATGAAAAAAGTATTCATGTTACTGGTTTTAATCGGAGCTCTGTTTATTACAGGCTGCACCGATGAGGGAGTTTTGGATATAATCAACAATTCTGCCGGTACTATCTGGTTTACAATCAATTCCGGAAGTGAGAGAACACTCGATGCTTATGATCGGGATTCTTTTAGTTGGGATTTGAGTACAAGTATTTTCGGAGATGAAGATAAAGATATCACTATAGATTATTACGGTATATATACTTTCTCCAATTCAGCCGAAGCAACGGTGAAACCAGGTAAAACCACAAAAATCAGAATTAACAGCGATGGCGGTGCCATCAAAATCTGGAATAATTCTTCTCTATTCTATATTGAAGAAGTTTATATTTCTCCAAGCTCTTCTTCCAGTTGGGGAGATAATTTAATTTACGGTGATTTAGGTCCGGGAGAATATCAGATTTGGACAGTTTCACCCGGAAGTTGGGATGTTTACTTAGTCGATGACTGGGGTGATCAGTTTGTAAGTTATGACAATTATATCAGCACCAACGAAATGACCGTCTTCGAATATACAGGATTTAAAAAGACATCTGATGCTGTTGGAGAGAAGAAAGCCAACGCTGCTAAATATTCTGAAGTGATAGAAGGAAAACTCGAACGCAGATAAATCTGTTTAGCAAACGGTGGATTGAAAAATCCGCCGTTTTTTTTCTTGTCAGCTTTCGGAGAAAATTTGTTTGTTGCCGGAGAGTATAAATTATGGAGTTTGATATGAAGTTGAGACGAATTATTTTCTTGTTTTTTTGCATCCTGATTTTGGCGGGTTGCACGGATAAAGCGGTCATTAAAATAACAAATGAAACCGATTATGACGAGATCTGGTATCAATTGCAGGAAGATGAAGTTGCTCCCCTACAAACCGGAGAAACAAAAGAATTGAAATACGATCTAAATGATTATCTTATCGCAAGTGAAAGTAAGAAAGTGAGTCTGTCTTATGGCGGTAAGTTTGTTATAACCAAGGATCGGAAAATCGAAGTATCTGCCGGTGATACCCGTAAAATAGATATCTTAACCGATGCCGGTGAAATCGTGATAACGAATGGGTATTTCAACAGTTTTATCAGCCGGATTTATATTGTGGAAGCAGGTAAAGATTTTTCTAAAGCGTCCAATTTATTATCAAATCCGCTTCAGCCCTGGAATTATGAAACCTTTAATGTTCATCCCGGTTTCTGGGATATCAAGGTCATAATCAATGAAGGTGGTGAGCCGGTATACAGATATAATGTTTATGTAGGACTGGAACAAACTTACTATATCGAATTCACGGAAGAATCTTAGAAGTGTAACGTCATCTGCTGCACTGGCTTATAAGATTTACGATGACACGGTAAAATTCCGTATTTCTCCAGAGCCACCAGATGCGATTTAGTGGGATAACCGCGATTTTTATCAAATCCGTATTGCGGATATTTTTCATGTAATTCATCCATCTGACGATCCCGACTTACTTTCGCCAATATCGACGCCGCCGCAATCGAAGCTAATTTCCCATCTCCTTTGACAAAAGCTTCCGCATAACAGGGCATACCAATGGGAATTTGGTTTCCATCGATCAGACAAATGTCCGGTTTGAGTTTCAGTTTTTCTGCCGCTTTTCGCATCCCCAGCAGCGAAGCCTGCAAAATATTAATTTCATCGATCACTTCCGGTGGAATGGAAACGATTTCGTATGCCAAAGCCATTTCAGTGATTTCCACAAACAATCGCTCCCGCAGTTTAGCCGAGATTTTTTTAGAATCATTGAGTCGCGGCATGATCTTTTGCCCATCCAAAATTACCGCTGCCACCACCACCGGACCAGCCAAAGGACCGCGTCCGGCTTCATCGATTCCGGCAACTGCTTTGTATTTTTGATGAAATGGTAATTCATTCTCGAACAGAATCATTTCTTTTCCAAAACAAAAAACAATCTGGTAAAATTCTTGTCGAGTTGTCGAAGATCGGATTTGAGCAGATTATCCGGAAATCCGATGGAATGAATGGCAGCAAGCTTAAATTGTGTGGATTCGATCATCTCGATCAGATCGGTCACGTTATAAATCCTTTGTTGATGAACTTCATCGAAACGTTCAAAAAGGAATCCTTTCTTCTTGAAAAATGTTAACTTTGTGAGTTGCAGCGATTCCTCTTTATCATAATCGCTTTGATGGATAAGATAAGAATCTTCCTCGTCTTCCAGATTGACGAATCCGTCGAAATTCTGTTCGCAATTTTTCACGGTAGTGATGTCGAAAATAAAGATTCCGCCTTTCTGCAATGTGATATACACATTGTTCAACATCTTGCGAATCTGCTTCCTTTCCAGAAGATAATTGATACTGTCGAAGAGTAACAGTACCAGATCGTATTTTTCTGCCGGAAGCAACTCCAGCATATCCCGTTGAAATAAATGAGGACGAAAGCGCTTATGTGAAGCGATTTTGAGCATTTCTTCCGAAAGATCGGAAGCGTCTACTTTCAATCCTTTTTTGACCAGAAGGCAGGAAATATTGGCAGTTCCACAAGCCATTTCCAGGATTCTTTGCGGATTGCTGTTATGCCTTTTGTGAAATTCACCCAGAATGTAACTCACCCATTCTTCATAATTTACATGTCCCATATACTGATCGTAATATGCTGCAAAATTGGCATAATTATTGTTGATTTCATAAGCATGCGGATTCAAAAGATAAATGGCAAAATCGATCGCAGACAGCAGACTTTTCTCGGAAGCAATGTTTTTGCCGGCAATGTCGAAAGCCGTGCCGTGATCGACCGAAGTACGAATATAAGGCAATCCGAGCGTCACATTTACACCTTCCTCGTTGGAAACCATTTTAAAAGGAATTAGACCCTGATCATGAAAAGCAGAAATGACTACATCGTAATTCCGGGCTTGATGAGCAAAAAAAGTGTCGGATGGAAATGGCCCATCGATACAGATATTTTCGCTTTTCAATTTATCCAGAATTTCTGTAAGCATTTCATCTTCATTCCCAAAAGCACTATTTTCGCCGGCATGTGGATTTATTGCCACCATTGCCAGCCGCGGCGTATCGATATGACTGGAAAATTCTTTATAAATAAACCGCAATTTTCGTTCGACCTCATCCGGTGTTAATTTTATTGGAACGTTTTTTATTGCCAGATGTGTGGTCAGAAGTGCCAGGTTAAAATGCGGTCCCCAGAACGACATAATCACATCGTCGGATTTGGATGAAGCAGCAAAAAATTCTGTGTGACCGATGAAATCCGGATGGTTATGTTGAATGGCTTCTTTACTGACCGGACAAGTAACGACTGCATCCAGCTTTCTCAACTTCAGATCGATAGCACAACGCTGCAAAATATCGTATGCTACCTGACCGGATAATTTGGAAGGTACCCCGATCTTAACGCCGGGATCATCTATTTCGATCCAATAAATCACTTTGGGGTGTACTGCCTGTTGAATGTTCTCAATTTTTTCTACTTTATTACCATCTGAAAAATGTTCCAGCTTTCCATAAACGATTAAAATTATGTTATCTCTCAGCGGCATGAAACGAAGAGCTTTTGCAGTGATTTCGGTTCCGATACCTGCCGGGTCTCCGGTTGTAATAGCTATTTTTCTCATTTTACCCTTCTCTTTTTGCCCTTGAAAACTCTCGATCGACGAAATTTGTCAATTTATTTGTTGTCAAAATATGCCGCGCGTAACAAATTTTGAACAGATTTGGATGAATACAAACTACCGGGAGGAGTCCGATGAAAAGAAATCCTATATATGCCGGGACGTTTTATCCCGGAGAATCAGTAATTCTGCGAGCCGATATCGAGCATTATCTTTCCAGGGTTACCTTAACGACCACAGAACGGGATATTTTAGGAATTATTTCACCACATGCGGGTTATATTTATTCGGGACAATGTGCGGCATTTGGTTATAAAGCGTTATCTTTCAGGCATTTTACCACTGCCGTAATTATAGCTCCCAGCCACCGGTATGGACATTTTCGGTTTTCTGTCGGTAATTTTGAAGCTTATTTAACTCCTCTGGGTGAAGTGCGAGTAGATCATGAAATTGTCACAAAGCTCCTTTCTTACCCGGAGTTTTCTTTTCATCCGATAGCACATAATTCCGAACATTCTCTGGAAGTGCAGATTCCTTTTTTGCAGGTAATCAAAGACAAAGTACGAATCGTACCGATTTTGTTGGGAAATCAGACTCCCGAAAATAGCGTCTTACTGGCAGATATCCTGTATAATGAATTCAAAGATAAAATGGCTGAAACCATCTTTATAATCAGTTCTGATCTTTCACATTATCATCCGGCACCGGAAGCGGAAAGTATGGATGGGAAATTGCTCGATTACCTGCGTTCGCTGGATACGGATAAAATAGTTAAAGCCATATACGATGAAAAGATAGAGGCATGCGGTTATGGAGGAATTCTTACCATTCTGAATTTGTGTAGAAAGTTTAATTATACCCGCAATCAAATCCTGAATTATACTCATTCGGGTAAAGTAACGGGGGATAATTATCAGGTTGTAGGTTACTCTTCGGCAGCGTTTTTTCGATGAGTAGAATTAGTTTCAACAAATCAAAGAAAAAATTTGACAAAGAAAGTGTAATTCTGATTTTTGCAATCGAACCGAGCGGGAGTAGCTCAGTGGTAGAGCTCCACGTTGCCAACGTGGTTGTCGCGAGTTCGAATCTCGTCTCCCGCTCCATTTTATTATAAGTGGCGACATCGCCAAGAGGTAAGGCAAGGGTCTGCAAAATCCTTATCCCCGGTTCGAATCCGGGTGTCGCCTCCAATTATAATTGTTGCCGGAGTGGTGGAATTGGTAGACACAAGGGACTTAAAATCCCTCGCTGATTTTCAGCGTGCCGGTTCAAGTCCGGCCTCTGGTACCATATAAAAAAACCAGCCTGCAAGGGCTGGTTTTTTATTTTATCAGATAAACCGACTATTTCTTTCGAGAAATTTTCCGCTGGAAAATCGGTGGTTCTTCCTCTTTCTTCTGATCGAGATCATCAAACTCCAAATCTGTTTCTATTTCCTCGACACCATCTTCCTCTCTCTCATCAGCGAAAACATCCTCGACCGGTTCTGCCGCCTCTTCCGGTTCCTCGGTCAGATCGTTCTCGAAAGAGATATCATCCTCGCTAGCCGCATCCTTTTCGTCGAGTTCCTGCGGTTCTTCGAAAGATGGCGAGGTGAAAATATTTTCATTTTCCGGTGCAGAATTCTGCTCATCTTCCGTATCTTCGGGGATAAATTCTTCTTCTGGAATTGCTGTGGTTTCCTGCTCTTCAGGTATGTCGATCACAAAAGGTTCGGTCTCGTCGAGCTCGGTTTGTGTGGTTGGAATTTCCGGAGAAATGAAGACATTGTCGATCCGAGGTAATTCCCCGTTGGGATTTTCTGCTGCTTTTTGATATTTTCGATCTTCGATTTCACTTTCTGTCTGGTCTTCTTTTTTAGCAATTTGTGCAGGAGGAATCGGGATGAATTTTCTGGCGTAACTTTCATCATCGATACGTTTGATGAGTGTATGCTTCCAATTGAAGTGACGCGCCGTACTCAAAGCTTCTTCCAAGTCTATATTGGGAAGATCGGTATTAGTACGATAAAAAATCAACCAGAGGTCGGAGGCAGTATCATGGTATTTTTGTAGCCAATTCTGCCATTCCTGATTGGTTTTAAAATGTAGCATTTCACCACTGTTTTTTCTTTTTCCCTGAGCCATTTATCCTCCTTATTCCGAGCATGAAACGTAAAAAAAGAACTATAATTTGTGAAGAAAATTCTATCTCATCTGGTAAACAAGAAACTATCTAACTCCACTTTTCGGCTAATTCGGCGATGAGTTCTTCGAATTTTTGTTCAATTTCGGAAACATTTTTTTGCATCTGATTCAAATCGGTTACGAGCATTTTCTTTTCTAACCAGCTACATATTTCGGGTGGAAAATCACGATATGTATAACGCAAACCGAAATCACATTTGGCAGGACGGTATTTCAGATTCCAGAGAATGACCAGCCGATGCAGAACCTGCTGATAAGTAGCGGCAGCATCGACGATATTTTCCCTAAAAATTTGTTTTTTCACTTCCAGAAAAATTACCCAGGAAGAATCCCGCATCGATCGATAATATCTTTTGGTTTTGGCATTTATCTCATCGCATGGAGTGGGTGTGGGATCGAATAAACTCTTTTTATCGAACCAGACGAGTCCATTCCCATGCCGATCGGATTCCATGAAACGATTTCCGGCAGAAAGTTTTTCGATCAAAACATCGAGGTAGAAAAACTCAGGAGTATTTTCCAAAAGATAAAAACACTGTGAGTGCCCATGCCAGTTGGGTTCGGGCAGGCGGTATTCTTTCCGGATTCCGTAATTTTCTGCAAAATAATCGTGCATTTTTTGGAAGGAATTATCTACCTGATCATCAGCGCAGATCAGACAGAGATCGAGGTCGGAATAATCATCCAGATAACCGGTGGCAGCAGAACCACCTTCCCAAACGCAGTGAATGGAGTTGTCATTCTGGAGAAAATCTTTCAATTTCTCCACAAATTTCTGTCGGAAATCATGCATTCAACACCTCTTATTATTCTATACTACAAGAACTTAGTTACCATTTTCCCAAGATCAAATCAGAATTCAGCAGATTGATTTCTTCCTGCTTCTTTAATAATTCGTAATGCTTTTGCATGTGCGATAACTGAGTGTTTTGATAATCCAATTTTTTATCATCCAGTTCCAGCAAACTGATCATACCCAACCTGAACTGATCTTGTGCCATATTGAGATTTTCTTCCGACAAAGCCAATTTTTCAGCATAAAGATCATACGATCTCCTGATAGTTTTGAAATCATTCTGCGAGTTTTGCAGAGAAACGGCATAATTATTTTGGGAATAATCAAAATATCTTTGCTGAAGTTTGTAACCGCGTTTCTGGGTATTATAGGTTTCGTATCTATCCAGAAGACCAAAAATATTCCAGCTAATGCTCAAAGAAAGCGCATTATCCGTGCGCAGGTAACTAGCAAAATCGCTCACTTCATCGTAATCGGTATGAGCCAGACTGTAGCCAAGGCTGACCGAAGGTAAAAAATTCATCGCATTCTGAAGCAGATAAATTTTGCTGTTTTTCATACTGTTGATCTGCTGTTGAAGGACGTTATTGGTAACGAAAACCGTATCTTCGATGCCGATGGTTAATTCCGGTTCGACGAAATCATAACCTTTATCATCGATTCCGAGGTAAACGAAGAGGTCTTTTCTGGCAGTGGAAAGAGAGTTGGTGGCTTCATGGACAGCTATTTCATAATCGATCAGATCGATTTGGCTCTGTTTAAAATCCATCAACGATTTGTCACCGGATTCGTATTGAATGGAAATTTGCTGATTTATTTTTTTCTGCAATTCCAGATTGTTCCGTAGAATTTCCCATGTTTCCTGAGCTTCCAAAACACTAAGATATTTATTGAAAATGTTGTAAGCGATTTGTTTTCTGGTCTCATCGAGCGAAAGTTTGGCATTCTTCATATTGTTGATAGAAGCATAAATATTGTAGAATGTCGGCTCGTTCAAAGAGATGTCTTTGGATAAGGAAAGTGTAGCTGCATCGTTCCAGGAAGTATCGCTGGCATCGAAACTCTTTCCATTGGTATAAGTAGCATTCAAAGAAGGAAGAATGCCGTAATAACTGCTTCTCAGGCTACTCGATGCATCCAGCTTGTTGTTATTTTCTTCCTGGATCGCATAAGATTTTTCCAGTCCGATATTGATTAAATTTTCCAGTGTATATTGCTGTGCCAGGCAGATCAGCGGCAGGGCGAGCACAGCAATTATCGTGATTATTTTTTTCATTTCGACTCCTCTATTTTTTATCTTTTTCAAAAATCTCTTTCGACTTTTATTGTGCAACTGATTTTTTACGAAACATGAGTGGAATATGATCTTTTTCGGGAGCACCGATTTGAATCAATTCCCAGTCCTTGTCATAATCGTTGATAGCGTGTTTCAGAACAGTAACTTTTTCTTCCGAGGAAGGCTCGGTTCCTTGCCAATGAATGATTTCGACGCGATACTTCAACGTTTTCTTCTTACCGTTGATGCGAACGTCGATCTCAAGATTTTGCTCAGCTTCCAATGTTGGAATGGTCAAAACTACTTCTCTCATCATATCCTCCTGATCTTGGCTTTCCTTCCTTTTTTCTAATAGACTCTTTTCTCTGCAAATCCTTTGAAAAACTTCCCAGGATTTCTCTTTTTCCATCTCTATCACCTTGAAAAGGTTTATAAGACTGTTCTTCTCGCCGAAACATGCCTTCGGCAGATAAGCCTTTTCCAGGTTTTGCTGATCTGATGACAACCATTGAAAAGGCTGACATGAATCCGGCAACTGCCGGACTGATTGAAGCCTTTTCCAGGTTTTGCGCAAACAAGATGTTTGCGTTACTCATACTTCAATGCCTTAACCGGATTGGTATTGGCTACTTTGATCGTGTGATATGCCGAAGTGAGGAAACTGATCAGAATAGCTCCTATAAACGTGAACACAAAGATGCCAGGTTCGATTGGGTATTTATTCGCATAATTATTCTGCCACCAGCCAAAAATGAAAATAGCCAGAGGAATAGCGAAAGCTGCCGCCAAAATGATGATGAAGAAAATATTTTTGAACAGTGTCCGGATTATTTGTAGAACGCTCGAACCGAGGATTTTGCGGACAGCTACTTCTTTGGTTCGTTGAATCGTGATGAAGGAAGTAAGACCGAATAAACCGGAACAGGAGATGAGGATACAGAAGAAGGAGAAGATTCCCGCCAATTTTCTGTCGATGTCATCAGCTTTATATAATGCGTTCAGGTTGTCCTGTAGAAATGAGTAATTCATGGGAACGTCGGGGGCAAAAATCTGCCATTGTTTCTTGATAAACTCCATCGTTTGATGAAGGTCTTCACCTTTCAATCTGATATTCAAAACTCCCAGCGGTCTGCTCGACTGCAAAATATAAAGCGGAGTGATTTGGTCACGGGCAGAAGCAAAATTAAAATTCTTCACCACGCCGATAACCTGCCCGAAGCGGTTTTTCTTTCCAATCGGTTCGGTCCATCCGAACAGATCGACCATCGCTTCATTCACAATAAAATCGATGCTGGTAGCGTCGGCACTTCGTTCCTGCATAAAATTTGTTCCCGTTATAAGCTGTATTCCCATCGTTTCCAGATAATTTCTGTCGGCGTAAAGCTGCCGGGTGGCATGTTCTTCCATTTCCCCATTCTGCGTTTCCCAATCGAAAGCGTAACCGGTAAGCCCGTAACCCAGGGAGGAATTGGAAAAACCGGCAGAAATGACGTTGTGATAATCGATAATCATATTCCTAAAAATGGGGAATCTGTCTTGAATTTCCGAATTGGTGGAAGCAATTACCAGCACGTTTTCCTGATCGAAACCAAGGTCTAAATTTCGCATAAATTTGATCTGTTTTTGAATAGATATAGTAAGAATTACCGCTGCAATGGAAATAGTGAACTGAAAAGTGATCAAAGCATTCCTGAAAAAATAGCCTTTCCTGCCTCTTCTCATTTCGCCCTTCAAAGATGAAACGGGTGCTAAATGCGATAAATAAAAGGAAGGATAAGCACCGGAAAGGATTCCCACCAGAAAAGTTATAAACAGCGAACCGATCAATAAAAGATGATTATGCGCAAGATCGATTTGCAGGTTTTTACCGATCAAATCATTGAAGGAAGTGAGCGATAAAACCAGCTCTGCTAAAATGAACCCCAGAATCATGGCGATGAATGAAAATATAAGTGATTCGGTAAGGAATTGACCGACCAGCTGCCTTTTTTGTGCACCCAATACTTTTTTCATACCGATTTCCCGCACTCTGTTTCCGGCGCGGGAAGTCGCCATATTGATGTAATTGATACAGGCCAACAGTAAAATGAATAATCCGAGGAAAATGAATCCGAGCAAAAACTGCCGGTTACTGTCGGAAAAATAACGGGTAATCTGAGAACGAAGATGAATGTTCTTTATGGACTCGATAACCGAAACATATTGAATTTGATCGTATTCCGCCAATTCGCGCTGATAAAAACTTTGAAATTTTTGGTGGAATTGTTCTGCGGTAAAATCGGGAGCAAACAGGAAAAAGAGGTGATATGACATTCCTCCGAATATGCTTCTGGGAGAATAGATTTCATCCGAATCAAACTGCTGTAAAACAGAATCCAGGGAAAGCATGGCGTCGAACTGCAAAGAAGAATTATCAGGGAAATCTTCGACTACACCGGTGATTTTTACGATGTCCTGATTATCGATAATCAGTTCCTGTCCGACAGGATTTTCATTCCCGAAATATTTGTTCGAGAGCTTTTGCGTCAGAACGATTGTATTCGGTTTTTCGAGCGCCTGTTCCCCACTTCCCCAAATAAAAGGAAGTGAAAAAACCTGAAAAATGCTATTATCGGTCATTCTCAGATTATTTTCATAAAATGTTTTTTCTCCGGCTTGTACCAAGACGTTGCCCGGATTGATCAAGCGGACAAACGCTTCGATTTCCGGCATTTCCTGTTGTAGAAGCGGACCAACTGCAACATTGCAGCCAGCTTGAGTACTATTGACATTACCGATGGTCATATTCACGCCGTAACGGTATATTCTTTCAGCGTTTGGAAAGAATGTGTCGAATTCAAGTTCATTCTGAACGAACAAAAGAACCAGAAGGCAGCAGCATAATCCAATGGCTAAACCGAAAATATTCATCAGAGAATGAAACCGGTCTTTATTTAAAACTCTCAATACCTGTTTCAAATTTTGGAAAAGTATCATCATCTACCTCTCAATGGAAGGAAAAAATCCATTCCTTTTTCGCTCCCTGTTCAGGGAGTGGCTCCGATTTCATTTCGGAGACTGAGGGTTTACCAAAATAGTCCCGCACCGATGGCGCTCCGTTTTGTCGGTCATTTCTTTTCCAGGCGCTACCGCACCTGGCTACATTATTTCGCCTCGCTGAGGCTTTCC
>DAISYT010000023.1:0-13231 GCA_036825175.1 Candidatus Cloacimonadota bacterium | reverse complement strand
CAAACTCCGGTTTATTTTCCGTTTTTCGTTTCTATTCAAAACAACGGCAGAGAACTGGTAAATTCACAATTAAAGCTCATCGGCAATCGTTATGAAATCGATTTCGACGATTTGGCAAAGCAACTGCGCAATAACGTAAAAATGATGATCTTTTGTAGTCCGCATAACCCGGTGGGACGTGTCTGGAGCAGAGAAGAATTGCAACAAGTGGCAGAACTCTGCCTGGAAAATCAGGTTTTACTCATTTCCGACGAAATTCATTCCGATCTGATCCTGAACGGATATAAACACATTCCTACCGCCAGTTTGAGTGCAGTTGTCGCGCAAAATACCATTTCCATGTTTGCTCCCAGTAAAACCTTTAATGTCGCCGGATTAGCCACTTCCGCCATCGTCATTCCCGATCCTGAAAAGCGTAAAAAGTTTCAGGATTTCATGGAAAATCTCGGTTTGCACATGATCAATCTGTTTGGCATTTCCGCCTTTACAGCAGCATATCGGGAAGGCGAAGAATGGCTGGAACAGATGCTGATATATTTGGAAGGAAATTACCATTTTGTGCGGGATTACCTGCAAAAAAACATTCCGCAAATTAAAACTTTCGAGTTGGAAGGAACCTATCTGATGTGGCTGGATTGTCGGGCATTGCATCTCGAACCAAAAGAATTAACCGATTTTTTTATCGAAAAAGCCGGTCTGGCTTTGAACGACGGCAGCAGTTTCGGTGCGGGTGGCGAAGGATTTATGCGACTGAATATCGGCTGTCCACGAAGCATTTTGCAGAAAGCACTCGAACAATTAAAAGCAGCGATCGAAGAAATATAGCCTGAGAGCATACAGCAGTTTTGTCTAAGTTTGAACTGGTCGAAAAAAATGGGATTCAACTCTTAGCAGTGAATCCCATTTTTTATATTTCTATGAAGAATTCTCTTATTCTTCCGTTTTAATATCCCTCTTTGCCACGATGCTGTAAATTGCCGGAATCACGATCAGGGTAAGAAATGTGGCACTGATCAAGCCGCCGATCACGGTAAGAGCCATGGGAGCTTTCATTTGAGAACCCTGCCCGGTGCTGATCGCCATAGGCAGCATACCGCATAATGTGGTGATGGCGGTGATGAGCACAGGACGAATTCTATCCTTTCCGGCTTGTATTATGGCAGATTTCAGTTCCATACCTGCCAGACGCAACTGGTTCATGTGATCGATAAGTACAATGCCGTTATTCACCACAATTCCCGCCAGAATAATGATTCCCACAAATGTGATTACCGATAACGTCGTTCCGGTCAATCCCAAAATGATCATCACACCGATCAAAGCCAGCGGCATGGTAAACATTACGATGAAGGGTTGGCGCAAGCTTTCAAACTGAGAAGCCATCACACTATAAACCAGAATAATCGCCAACAAAAGTGCACCCGCCAAAGTGACAAATGCTTCCTGCATATCTTTATATGAACCACCAAAATCCACATAATAGCCGGAAGGCAGATCGTCGGTAATATCGGCAACGCTGCTCTGAATGTTCTTTACGATATTTCCCACGTTATTGGTGCCGGTTACATTAGCGGAAATCGTAACTTTCCTGGTTTGTTTTTCATGAGAAATTTTGGAAGGTCCTTTTGCCGGTTCCAAATGAGCAATCTGATTCAGTGGAATGGTAAAGCCCAGAGGAGAAACCACCGAAAGATGCATAATATCATCGAAACTATTACGTTTTTCTTTTTCTGCCCGCACCAAAATATCGATCTCTTCGCCGGCATCACGAAAGACGCCGCAAACCGTTCCATAAGAAGCTGTTTTGATGGCAGAGGCGATTTGAGCGGAAGTAAGTCCTGCCCGGAAAGCCTTATCTTTGTCGATAATGATGTGATACTCCGGTTTGCCTTTTTTCGTGCTGTTCAAAACATCGGTTACATGCGGTACCGTGTTCATACGCTCTTCGATCCTGGCGGCAATTTGATTTAATTGATCCAGATCTTTGCCGAAAATATTCAGGACTATCGGCTGAGATTGCCCCTGCCCCATCATGGCTTCCGAGCTCATAAAGCTGATATCTGCTCCTTGCACTTGGGGAACCTGCGATCTGATCTGTTCTTTGATCTCATCGGCTGAAAGCTCACGCTCTTCTGCCAGATATAACCTGGCATACACCTGCGCTTCGTTCACATCCTGCGGATTGGAGGGGTCTGCCATGGTTTCCGCTTCGCTCATCGAGCCGATCAAAATCATCGTGTTCATCACTCCTTCGGTTTTGGTGAACACATCCTCGATCTGGCTCACGACCATCTCGGTTTCTTCGAGCGGTGTGCCGGCTGGCATTTTTACGTTCATCACGATGAACGGATAATCCATTTTCGGCATAAATTCTGTTCCGATCATTCCAGCTATCGGGATGAGCAGTGATAAAACAAAAAGTATTGCAGCCAGGAAAATGGTTTTCCACGGATGATTCAACACCCATTTCAAAATATGGCTGTAACGTCTTTTGATACCCTCGAAGAATTTTTCCGATTCATCCACTTCGGGACGATCCTGCGGCTTGCGGAAAAGCACCGAGGCAATCACGGGAACGATGGTAAGAGAAACGAAAAGCGAGGCTGCCAGAGAAAAAGCGACGGTAAGAGCCAATCCCCGCACCAATATTCCGGTCATGCCTTCCGCAAAAATCATCGGGAAGAACACGGCAATCGTGGTGAGAGTGGAAGCCGTAATAGCCATTGCCACTTCGGTCGCACCCAGCTTAGCTGCCTGAAATTTTTTCTCGCCCATTTCCAGATGCCGGTAGATATTTTCGATCACCACGATGGAATTATCCACCAGCATTCCCACGCCTAACGCCAATCCTCCCAGAGTCATGATATTCAGTGAGTATTTTGCCAGATAGATGGGAATAAATGTAGCGACGACAGAAATGGGAATCGCCAGTGAAATGGCTAAGGTCGGACGCCAGTTCCTGAGGAACAAATACATGATGAGAATCGCCAGAAGACCACCGACGATCAAATTGGATAAGGCGCCGGAAGTAACTTTACTGATCGGCAATCCCATATCCATTAGTTCGTGAAATTCAATGTTTTCAGGAAAATCTCTTTCGATTTCCGCCAACTCTTTCTTCACGATTTTGGTCACGGAAAGTGTATTTGCTCCCGATTCCTTGGAAACCATAATCATAGCAGTGGGAATTTTATTGGTACGCAGTATATTGCGTTTTTCTTTGAAGCCATCGTCAATCGTGGCAACATCTTTCAAATAAACAATCTTTCCGGTAACGGTCTGTTTGATCGGCAGATTGCGGATTTCTGCCAGAGAAGTGTATTCCGCTGTCGTACGCAGCAGATATTCTCCTTTTCTCTTCTGAATGTGACCGACTGTCATATTCAAATTACCGGCAGCCACGATCTGTACGATATCGTTTATGGAAATGTCATACTGATTCAATTTATCTTCATCTACGATGATCTGCTTCTGCAATTCGTCTCCGCCGTAAACCATCACCGATGCCACTCCTTTCAAATGCTTCAATTTATTGGCGACATCGTCTTCCAAAAGCTTCTTCAATTTGTATGTGTTTTCAGCTCCGGTAACACCGTACATCAGGATGGGAACATCGCTCAAATTGTATTTATATACGAGCGGCTTCGATACTTCGGCAGGCAGATATTCCATGATCTGATCGATGGCGGCACGTAAATCCTGGGCAGCAAAATCGAGATTGGCTCCCCAATTGAATTCCACCATTACCAAAGAGGCACTTTCCATACTTTCGGAAGTGACCTTCTTAATATTTTTCACCGATGCGATGGCTGATTCGATGAGATCGGTCACAGTATCCTCGATATCCTGCGGGGAAGCTCCACGGTAAACTGTAACGATCGAAATGACCGGATAATCCATATCCGGGAACATTTCCAATCCCAACCGGAATAACGAAATCCCTCCCAAGATTATCAACAAAACCGTAACGATAAAAACGGTAACTCTTCTATTTACGGAAAATTCTGCTAATTTCATGTTCTATTCCTTTGTAAATTATACAAAAAATCATGGTAAATCCGAGTACGAGGAAAAAATATATCAGGAAGGAAATTCCTTTTCTCCTCTTCGATTTCTTGTTTTCTGATGATGACATTCTTTTCATATTTCTACCTGTGTTCAAATTAATGCTCGATTTTCACGAAATCGCCTTCGGAAAGACCGACGCTGCCTGCGGTGATCACCACATCTCCGGCTTTGATACCGGAAAGAACTGCCACGTTATATTCGTTGCCAATGCCAAATGTAACCTGATGAATGACTGCCTTACCGTTTTCCACGGTGAATACAGTGTTATTGATAATCGCTGTTTGTGGAATAACGATGACACTTTGCACGGTTTCGGTAAGCAGTTTTACGCGGGTAAATTGATTGTTACGCAATCGATTTTCTTTATTTTGAATCGTTAATTCCACCTGAAATGTACCGGACATTTGATCGGCTTCGGGCGAAATAAAAGAAACTTTACCCGGAAATTCCAGATCGCTGTTATTCACGGTTAACAGAACATTCTGCCCCAATTTCACCTTCGCCAAATCGGTATCGGAAACCTGGATGATCGCTTTGATTTTATTCAGATTAACCATCCTGATGAGGAACGGATCCATCATGTTGTTGTAATATTCGCCGGCATTTTTATAGACGTTGCTGATTACACCGTCGATGGGAGCGAGAATATGAGTGTTTACCCGCATGAATTTCCAGCTGCTTTCCGCCAGATGATAAGCCGTTTCCACCTCGTCGAAAGTGGCTCCTTCGATGGCACCGGATTTATACAATTCCGACATTCTGTTATAGTTTTTTTCCGTATTTAGAAATTGGGTTTCGGCTTGTTTCAATTGCGTATCGTCCAGTTCTGCCAACAGATCGCCTTTCTTCACGACGTCGCCTTCATCCACCAATAATTTGATTACCTGAGCAGAGATGGAAGGAGCGAGGTTCACTGTTTCGTCGGCAGAAAGCTTGCCGCTGAATTCGATGTAACTGGAAATATCGGCTAATTCTGCTACGCTGGTTTTTACCGCACGATTACCCGATAATTCCGTATTCGGCTTTTGTTCTGTGACTTCTTTTTGCGTGCAGCCGAAAAGCATTAAAATCGCAGCAAAACAGATTATAATTTTCTTTATCATTTTTCCTCCGAATCTTTATATTTTTCCAATTCATATTTGGTTAGAATAAAATCGTAATAGGAAGCGGTCAGGTTCATTTCGCTGCTGAAAAGCATCGTTTCCGCATCCAAAAGCTCGCTGTTCGTTACCAATCCCTGTTTATACAAATCGCCGATGATCTGATTATTTTCCCGGGCAAATTCCACAGCGGTTTTGTTGTTTTCCACGGTTTTGGCTTTGGTTATCAGTTTACGCATCACATTTTCTGCGGCGGTAAGATAGTTCTGTTTCGCCCAATCGGTCTGATATTCCGTCTTTTTCAGATCGTATTTTGCTTTGATCAGATTGGTGAAATTGGCTCCACTCTGAAAAATAGGAAAGGAAAATACGGCTGCCAGATTCCAGTTGTCATCGCCATCTAAATTGAGTTTATCGTCGCTTTCCATTTGATAGGAGTATTGCAAATTAAAGGAAGGCAGAAAGTTGCCTTTTGCCATAGTATGCTGTTTTTTCATCATTTTACGAGCGATGTTCAAAGACTGCAAAGTCGGACTGGTTTGATTCACTTCCTGCAGGAAATTCTGCAAAGTCAGAGCGATTTCGGATGCCTTCATATTGGCGAAATTCGCAATTTCGTTATCGTAATTTTGCACGTCGATTCTATCCGGCAAATCGGCTCGCTCCGTTCCCAGAAGATTATTCCAATATCCTGCCAATTCGCTGAGGTTGTTCTCTATTTCATACACCGAAGTCCGGTCGTTCTGCACCTTTACCTGCCATTGCAGCACATCCGATTTCTTGGCAGCTTCCACACTGTATTTGGTCTGCACCATCTCCAGGTGAGAAAGCGTGGAATTCAGGCTTTTCTCGGAAAGAATTTTCAAATCCTGCAATTTCAGCAATCCCAGATAAGTGGATGCCACCGCATAATCCGTTTCTTTCAATTTATTGGTAAAAGCCAAACGAGCCTGATTTTTTGCCAGTTTTGCCAGTTGGTAACCCAGAATCACTTTCCCGCCGTTGAAAACCGGCTGTTGAACGGTAATATCGCTGGTATAAGTGGTTTTGTAATAACCGCCGCTGAGCGCTGCCGCTGACAAATAAAGCGAATTGCCGGTGGGAATTCCATTAGGATCTATGATCGGAATCTGGTAGATTGTGTTCATCTCATCGTAGGTATCGTCATCGAGGCGTACGGTGGTTTCATTGAACGAGACTTTGGGCAGAAAGTTTGTAAAGGCATTTTTTTGTGACCATTCGGCAGACTGCACCGAACTTTGTTCTGCCTGCACAGCGTTGTTGTGTTGGCGTGCCATCCCGATACTTTCCTGAAGCGAAATTGCCGGCAGCCCTCCCACCGAAGCGAGGCAGAGTATAATGATAATCCCCTTTTTCATATTTTTCCTCTTCTATTTATAATTTTGTGAAACGATGCCATTCCAAATGGTTTCGTACAATTTTTGTCCTGTTGTCTTCAGATCGATCGGTTCGTTGAGGACATGATAAAGCAATGTCCCTTCGGAAAGCGCATTTACCAGAAATGCCACAGTATCGCAATCTATCTCCGGTTTGATGATCCCATTTTGCTGCGCATCCTGCAGATACCTGATCAAAATAGTCATATTGCTTTGATGGCTGACTGCATGTTTTTCTTTAAGTTCGGGAAATTTGAGAAACGTTTCCATGAGCAGAGTATATAAACTGTTTATGGAAATTTCATCGTCTCCCGATAACTCCCGGATAAAATCGTTAATCATGCACAACGCTCCAAAATATGCCTGTAAAATTTCATCGATTCTGGAACTGTTCCGATAAACTTGCTCTTCCCATTCTCTGAATCTGGTGAAAACAAAATCTATACACTGCATGTATAAATCTTTTTTGTTTTGGAAATGGTGATATATTCCACCTTTGGAAATATGGGATGCAACCACCACTTCGTTCATGGAGGTGGCGTTGTAGCCCTTTTGCAGGAAGATTCTTAGCGCTGCTTTGATTATTCTCGGTTTTGAATCCATTCTACCTTCCTTTCTTTTTTCGGACAGCCATTACAATACCGACCGTTCGGTCGGCATTAATGTTTCAGGCGATTTCCCGTCAATTGTTTTGTTTTTGGCAGAGGGAAAAATGATGGAGATGGTTTATTTTTCGAGCCCATTTTTTTTAAAAAATATATTTAACGAAATTACTGAAATTGCTCAATTTCAACAAGAATCCTGACGGGATTCGATGTAAATATGAAATATAAAAAGTAATCCTGAATGGGTTGAACTAAAAAACAGATACTTTTGTTCAATCCTTTCAGGATTATAACTGTTAATTGTATGTAACCGCACGTTTCACATGCGGTTACTCACGTTTGACTCTTTCAGAGTCGTAGAATCTATGAAATACTTTGGGGATATCAGCTCGTTTTCAGGTAAATAGAAAATTTCCGCTTGCGGAAGCTGTCTGAGAAATAATTTTCTTTCCCAAAGCTTCAGAAAGATAGAATTCCTAATAATCGAAGATGCTGCCCCCAATAAATTCTCTCAGAATGGAATTAGACGGCACATAATTGTCATCCACATTATAAATATGATCGAAAATTTTGAGCAGTCTTTTGGCTTCATTATATTGTCGGCTATCCTGCGTGATGCTTTGCAGAAGCGGTTTGACGTATTTTTTCAGCACAGCCAGTTCGTAAGTGAGAATGCTGTTGAACATGAAATCGGCATTTTCCTGATAAGGAAAAATGTTACGGTCTTCGCCTTCCCGAATGCTGTCCCACATACCGAGCGTTTGTTCTGCCGTATGACCGCGATATTTATTATCCCGCACCAAACGACGAATCTTGCGGGAATCGGTGGTAGCGATACGGTTGTGAGCATCGATGTTCAGATTGTTGAGCGCACTCACGTAAATTCTCACTTTCTGATTGAACGGAATCGATGAGCTGATGCTGTCGTTCAATCCGTGAATCCCTTCCAGAATGATGACGTTGTTTTCTGCCAGCCTGATTTGTTGATGACTTATCTCTCTTTTTCCGGCGAGGAAATTGTATTTGGGCAGATTGATCTCTTTACCCTGTAAAAGTTCGCTCAGATCGTGATTCAGCAACTCCAGATCCAGGGCGTGTATCGACTCAAAATCGAATTCACCGTTTGCTTTACGAGGCGTTTGTGAACGCGGCAAAAAATAATTATCCATGCTTAAAACCAGCGGTGTAACGTTGTTCACGCGCAACTGAACAGATAATCTCTTGGCGAAAGTCGTTTTACCGGAAGAAGACGGACCGGCGATCAGGATCAGTTTAATGGCATTTTGCCACGAAATATGATCTGCAATCCCAATCACTTTCTTCTCGTGTAGCGCTTCTTCGATTTGAATCAGATCTTTAACGTGATATTCTTTCACCGCCCGGTTTAATGCACTCGTTGTATGTAAATTTAAGATATTCAACCACTTATCATGTTCCTGATGAGTGGCGAAGAGTTTCCGCGGCAGAACGAATTTGCGTTTGATTTCCAAATCGCCTTTACGTGCCACCCGCAAAATGATGCCGGGTGAATGATAATGGATTTTGAAAGCGATAACCTGCGAGGTATTTTCCGCCAGTTGTCGCAAATAATAATCGTAGTAATCGCCGCATTTATACATGTCGATGTTTTGATATTTCATGATTTTTATAAAATCATCACGATGTCGTTCTTGTGCCAATTTATCAGCTTCTTCCGGATTTAAATGTATTTTTTCTATAGGAATTGCTCTATCGATAATATTTTGCATTTCTCTTACAAGTTTTTCCACATCTTCCTGCGTGAAGGTGTAACCCATCACTTCACAAAATACGCCATCCCCGATCGAATGCTCGATCACCAGCTTCTTTTCTTTGGAAATCACATTGAAAAAAGCTTTGCAAAGCACCATGATGGCAGTGTCCTGATAAATAGCATAACCTTCGGTGGCAAAAAGCGAAACGCAATCCAGACGGCAATCTTCTGACATTATCGTATCGGAATTTATATAATTTCCATCTAATTTATATGCAATTATTTTTTTTTCTTTAATGACGTCATTGGTAACGATATCTTTCGTCATAACCGGTTCGGCAAATTCTACGGTTTGTATATGATCACCATTAATTTTCAATTCAACTTTAAACAAATCAACCTCCCATTAAATGAATAAGTTCATTTTATTTAGCTACATTCTGAGTCAAGATAAATCAGCATCCGTATTCGGTGGATTTTTAGATTGACTTTAAAGCCTGTAAAATAAATTGCGGCAGCGGAGGTAAAAAAAATGAAGAAAAGTTTGAAAAGAAACCTGATCCAGCATTGCGGGATCATCGGAGGCTCTATCTTTGTCGCCATGGGTTATTCCTGGTTTTTGGTGCCCTACAAAATTGCACCCGGCGGAGTAGGCGGTCTCAGCCAGATTTTTTATCATTTCTTTCACATACCAATCGGTCTCACCATGATTATGTTCAACGTGCCTTTGTTTATTCTCAGTTTCTTATTTCTGGGAAAGCAATTCGGTATGCGTTCCATTTTTGGCATGCTCAGCACATCTGTACTTTCCGACGTTTTAAGTTTTGAAACCCTGCATAAAATAGGAATAATCAAAGACTTGGCACCGTTTACTTATGAGATGAACGGACACTCATTTTATGCCATGTTGGACCCAACGGATATTTATCTTTCGGCTATCGCCGGTTCGGTACTGCTCGGTATCGGATTAGGTTTGATCTTCCGTTTTAAAGGTTCCACCGGAGGTACCGATATACCGGTAGCATTCATTAAACAGAGAACAGGCGTTTCCATCGGCATTGGATATTGGATGGTTGAAACGTTCATCATTCTTACGATTGGCATTGTTTTCAAAGATATGAAACTGATTATTTGGGGTTATGTGAACTTGTTCATCACATCCAAAATCACAGACCTGACAAGCGAAGGTTTACCTTATGTGAAAGGTGTTTACATTATTTCGGAAAAAAGCGACGAAATCAAGGAACACATCTACGACACGATTAATCGCGGAGTTACGTTCATCAAAGCTGAAGGCGGTTACACCGGGAAGCAATACAACATGTTGTTCTGTGCCATGAACAGACGTCAGGTAGCTATGATTCGTGATATCGTAAAAGACGTCGATCCCAAAGCTTTTATGTTGCTCACAGATGTCTACGACGTCATGGGTTACGGTTTCCGAAGCAGAAATCTGGACTTGCAGGATAAGAGCTGACTTCTGACTGGCTGGTCGAAAGATCAGCCTTTTTTTTAATCGAGAAAATTCCTCGACGCTCAGCGTCGTGGTTTCCCAATCTTCTCCTCTAAGCCAGGGGAGATGCCGGAGGCAGAGGGGTGGAATATAGAAAATTCGATTTTCAGCTGGCTGAAATAAATTTGGCGAAATACCCCTTGGCTCTGCCATGGTGATAGTCAAATTTAAGAATCTTCTTTATTTATTGACGAATTCTCGTCTCCAGAGAGATTCCGGTCGGAGGTATCGGGATGAAAATTGTAGCTCTTATAACTTAGAATGATTGGAGTTACGGAATAACCATCCGTTCCATCTGCAGAAAATAAAATTGGAGAAAAAAATGAAAAAAATTAGTGTAATTATTTTACTCGGCTGGATGTTATTTTCCTGCACAGCCAAACCGGGATTTGAAATCGTCGGGAATATTGCCGGAGCAGATGGAGAATCCATAACTCTCTTGAAAAACGCCGGCAAATCGTTTGTCACCATCGATTCCACCGTTATCGAGAACGGACAGTTCCGATTTAAAGGTCACATCGATTTCCCGGATATGTATTATCTTTCACTTTCTCAAAGAAATGATAAGAAGCAGTTTTTTCTGGAAAACTCACTGCTTTCGATCAGCGGTTCGGCAGATTCTCTCGATTTTTTACAGATAGAGGGATCGAATTCTCAAAAAGAATACGAGCAATATGAAGGTCTGATGAAGCCTTTCGACGATCAAATGCAAAAAGTTTTTTCGGAATATCATGACGCCCGTCTGGCAGATGATCAGGATAAGATGAATGATTTGAGTGAACAATACGATATTATTCAGGATGGCATCAAATCCATCAGTTTTCAGTTTGTGCTCGATCATGCGGAATCCTTTATTTCCCCGCATATTATCAATCGTCTCGCCTACGATCTGAGTCTGGAAGAATTAGCAGAATTGCTGGACGCACTGGATGAAAAATTACTGATCAATCCCACTGTAGGCAATTTGGAAAACCGTCTTGCTGCTTTACGAAACACGGAAATCGGACAATCAGCTCCCGATTTTGAACTTCCCGATACTGAAAATAATCTCATCAAACTTTCGGATAAAATCGGCAGTAAACTGCTTTTGATAGATTTCTGGGCATGCTGGTGTTCACCTTGTCGTCAGGAAAATCCCAATGTGGTGGCTGTTTACCAGAAATATCATGACAAAGGATTCGATGTCTTCGGTGTTTCTTTGGATGATGATAAAGACAGTTGGCTGGAAGCCATTTCTTCCGATCAACTTACCTGGACGCATGTTTCTCAGTTGCAGGGCTGGGTAAGCGAGGCAGCCAAGAAGTATGCTGTTTCTGCCATTCCGGCAAATTTTCTGCTCGATGACAAAGGGATAATTATCGCTAAGAATCTGCGTGGCGAGGATTTAGGAAACAAAATAAAAGAAATTCTGGGTGAGTAGAAGATATATTCCTGATTGAGACGATTCCTGCTTCCAGTACAATTTCTCAATAAGTTACCTTTATGGAAATCGATAAAATGGTGCTTACTTATTGATATTTTATCATAACATTGTTTTTTCAAGATTTGCAATTCCAGGAAGAATCCTAACGGGATTCCATTTGATAAACCGCACGTGTAACGTGTGGTCGATAGAAAATACCTAAACAATCCTGAATGGGTTGAGCTAGTTTAACATTTGTTCAATCCCTTCAGGATTGTGAACTAGAGGAGCAGGCAAAACCGCACGTTGCACGTGCGGATATTCACATAATGCCCTTTTAGGGCTTATTAATTTTGATCACTAAATACATTCATAGCACTTTCATAACGAAAATGAAATTCCAATAAATATCAATTTTCCGATACCGAGCGTTTCGTAGAAAAAATCACAGCATTTCCAGAGTTTTCAGGTAAAATCTCTGATGGAAATTTTCGGAGAGATGCGCTAAAAATATGCGATTGATCTGGGTGATCGTGGTTTTATTAATAATCAATTCCGGCAGCAGATTACCGATGCGGTGAAGCTGAGCGATCAATTCCGCCTGTTCCCTATTCATCCTGACCACTCGATCTTCATGAACCGGACGCAAACAGGTGCGGCAAATAAAACCGTGCTGCTGCGGATAATATGCCACAAAGTCATGATTTTCATGGCAGATCACACAGGATGTCGTATCGAGCTCGATGCCAAGTAATTTAAACAGCCTGAGCATAAATCGCCAAAACACGGCGATACCGTTTTGGGGAACCGTTCTGATATAAACAAGATATTGCTCTAAAAGTTCATATAAGCTGTCAAAATCGCTGTTCGCCATGATCAACTGTCGATAAATTTCCGCGGCTGCCTGCATCAGGATACCGGTCTGGAAATTTGTTTCGTAAAGATGCGATTTGATCAATTCGGCATTCTTAAAAATATACCATTCGCTGGCAGGATTTTTATATAAAGTTATTTCCAATTCGTTCAGAATTTCCAGAAGACCGAGCACCTGGCTTTTTTCGCGGCGTACGCCTTTTGCCATCACTGGGATCGAGCCGTAAACCGGAGTAAAAATATCCAGGATGAGGCTGGTTTCGTGATAAATCGTTTTTTTCAGGATTATCCCGCAAAGATTCGATTCCCGACTCAGCGACATTTTTCCGGTTTACTCCACGGTCACACTTTTTGCCAGATTGCGTGGCTGATCCACATCCAATCCGCGTAAATCCGCCACATGATATGCCAGAAGCTGTAATGGTATCACCGAGAGCAGCGGCTGCAACACATGGATCGTTTTTGGAATGAATATCACTTGTTCGGAATATTCGGTAATGCGTTCATCTCCGCTTGTGGCAATGGAAATGATGCGTCCGTT
>DAISYT010000022.1:0-13245 GCA_036825175.1 Candidatus Cloacimonadota bacterium | reverse complement strand
TTCGCAGTTTTCTGATTTCACACTTTTGAGTCTGAAGCAACATTCTATTGCTTCGCAGTTTTTCAAAACAAGTTTCAATTCACTCCAACGGAGTGAAATTTGATTATCCCAAAATCCTGAAGGAGATTGAATCCGTTACCACAAGCCGGCAATGACTTTCTCACATTTCCACAACTCTATTTTCTGTTCTCGCTTTTTCTGCGGCAAAAACCGCCAGATGGCTTTCCAGGCTTTCCTGCGGACCGGTGATAATCAATGACGGATCATCGGCTAACAAAGCATTTACGAAATTTTCCATTAAACCAAAATCGCCGCCGCCATGCTGTTTCATAATGCCGCCTGTCTGCTGGGTATCGATGGTTTCGTCTTCATTTTTCAGGAAATCATGGATTTTGATGAACCTGCCATCGCCCTCGATTTCTCCACGAGTACCAAAAATGCGGGTACGTCGGCTGCCGGCTTTAGTGAAAGCCGTCATCGTGAAGCTGGCAGTGCAGTTATTTTCAAATTCCATATTCACCTCCTGATGATCGACCACATCGTTATCGCATTCATAAACACAGCGTCCGTAAGGACCGACACGTAATTCATGCAGAATTTTTTCTTTGGTCGGATTGGGCGCAAGAATGGAAACGGGCCAGCCGGTGATGCCTTTTTTCAAAAAGCCAAGATAGATTTTCTTGGCTGAATAAGGACAGTTTTGTTCGATTTCACCGGGACAATCCAGACAGCGGTCAGCAGCTCCTTCGGGTTGATTTTCTTTGCGGAAATGCTTCAAATTTCCAAAAGAAGAAACAGTCTTAAAAGGGGAATTCACCATGTATCTGATCCAATCCAGATCGTGGCAGGATTTTGCCAGCAGCATGAAAGCCGATTCTGCTTCATTGCGCCAGTTTCCCCGCACGTAAGAATGCGCCTGATGCCAATATCCCACCGGCTCCAGTCTTTGAATGCTGACGATTTCACCGATCCTGCCGGCAGTAAGGATTTGCTTGAGTTTTTGAGTGTAATTAGTGTACCTCAGCACATGACAAACCGCGAAGATTATCTTATTTTTTTCGGCGGCATCCACGATTTTGATACATTCTTCTGTCGTCGGTGCCATCGGTTTTTCCAACAAGATATTGTAACCCAAATCTGCAAAGGCAAGCGCCGGAGCGGTATGAATTTTATCTTGGGTAGCAATGATTACAGCATCGGCGAAACGAGCTCTTTGAGCGGCATGTCGCCAATCGGTAAAAATATTTTCCTGCGGAATTTTGTGTTTTCCTGCCAGGGCTTCCCGATGTTCCTGCCGTGGTTCTGCCACACCGATCACCCGCATTTTTTCGGAAAAATGTTCGGCATAAGTGGCGTAAGTACTGCCACGATCACCGGCTCCGATCATAAGAAATGTTTTGGGTTTTATTTTACACCTCCGAAAGAATAACCTTTTTTTTGACTTGTCTAACTAATCCAATGCTGTGAAAAAGTTTTTTATGCTTTTTTCAAATTCATAATAAATACTGTTCCCTGCGGCTGATTGTCTTCCACCTGAATTGTTCCGCCGTAATTTTGCACCGCTTTTTCCACGATGAAAAGTCCCAATCCGGTACTTGCTTTTTGTCCGTAAGTAAAAGATTCTTCAAATATTTTTGTTTTGATCGCCGCCGGAATGCCCTTCCCAAAATCTTTGAAGTAAATTTGCACATCCTTTTCTTTCGTCTGAATCTCGATGGCAATTTTGTTTGTCTCTCCGTGTTTGATGGCATTAGAAATGAGATTATCGAATACCGATTCCAATAAATGATTAGCGAGAACAGACGCATTTCCGGTAATTTCGATTTGTATCTGCGGGTAATTGGCAAGCAGGTTATCCAGAACATCCTTTTTCAGATCGACGGCAATCAACTTGGATTTTTCGCTTAATAATTCCGAAATATTTCTGATCTTGGTTATCAATCTTATACTGCGGTCGATTTGCTTGGAAATTTCCTCGAGGTAATGTTTTTCCTGCGAGTTTTGATACAAACGATAAGCGCTTTTCATCACTGCCATATTATTGATAATATCATGTCGCAGAATTTTCCCGATAAACCGAATATATTCGTTTTTTGATTCTAACTCCTTGTATTGCTGCATGATAGTGTCATTGGCTTTTTGTAACTCCACATATTTTAGCTGATACAATCTGGTTTGCTGTTTTTGCTTTTCCATTTCGTATTGGGAATGTATTTCGATTAATTTTTCTTCTTTCTCTTTTTCGGAAATTTCTTTTGCCAAATTGGAAAATTGACAATGATATTCATAAGCTTTTTGATAATCTTGATTTTTTTCATAATAAAGTGCAAAAAGTTGGCAGTTGCGCTTTTCCAGACGTCTGTTTAAAACAATCTTCTGCAATTCCACACAGCGGTCGAGATAGATTTTGCTCTCTGGCAATCTGTCATTTTCTATGAGAAATTCTGCCATATTTTGTAACAGCTGCAGCGTGTCGAACTGATTATCGATCTCTTCCCGGATTACCAGCGATTTTTGGTAATACTCCAGCGTTTTATCAAAATCGCCTTTATCTCGGTAAATATTAGCGATATTATTCAAAATATAGGAAAGCTTCGATCGGCTGCCGTAGTTTTTTCTAATGTCGAAAGAACGCTGGTAATAATCCAATGCCTCATCAATTTGCTTATTTCTCGCAGACAACATTCCCAAATTGTTTAAGCTGTCGGCTATTCCTTGCTTGTCATTTATTTCTTCCCTGATTTGGAGCGATTCGGATAAATATTTCTTTGCCAAATCGAGATGACCAACTTCAAGATGAAGCAATCCTATACTGTTTTTAGTGATTCCTATCCCTCTTTTATTCTTGATTTTTTCGTTCAGAGAAAGAGATTTCAAATAATACCGCAAGGCTTTTTTTTGATTACCGTTATCCTGATAAGCTATGCCAAGCCAACAATAGGAAGATGCCAGCAATTCCTTATTTTTCAACTTGATAAATTGATATATCGTCAATCGTAATGCTTGAATAGCTTCTGGCAAATTTCCCAGATTCCAGTTCGTAATGCCGATAGACATATTCATGGTAGCAATTTTAAGTTTTAAATCTAATTTTTCGTAAAGGTGCAGCGCTTTGGTGAAATAATCGAGAGCTTTATGATAATTGCTTTTATGCCAGAAAAGCAGTCCAAATTTGTAATAACACACAGCCTCACTCTGCTCATCCTGGCAGGATTGGGCAGTCTGTAAAGCTTCCTGCCAATATGCTTCGCTCTTTTCCTTGTCACCGGATTTGCCGTATATATCGCCGATTTGCAGCAGTAACTTGATGCGTTCAGTCTCCTGGGCTGTCTGCAATTGATTTTTTAAATTCTGAATTTCACTCATCTGTTTTACTTCACTTAATATATTTTATTAAATTTTACGTTTTTATTTCGCCAGATTTCGCTGAAACGAGTCAATCTCTCTTTGAAATCGGGGTAATTTTTATTATTTGGAACGCACCAGACGACTTCCGCCAAAGCGCTCATTCTGGGGAAAGCCATATATTCCACTTTTTCGTGGGAAGGCATCCATTCTGTCCACACGTTGCCCTGAGCGCCGATAATAAATCTGGCTTCATCGGGAGAAAATTCCGGCGGAATGGGATCGTATTCATAGACTTTTTGCAGCGTTGTCACGCCGAAAGCGCCGACATCCGATTCATTTTGCTTCCAATCGAAATACAAAACCGGATTGGGGCACATAATTGCTTCACAGCCTTTTTGAACAGCGATTTTAGCAGCATCTTTGCCGTCTCCCCGCCAGCACATTACAGTGGCATTTTCGATCAGACCGCCTTCTGCAATCTCGTCCCAGCCGATCAGTTTCCGGTTTTGGGAATGCAGGAAGTCTGCGATCTGCTGCATGAACCAGCTTTGCAGTTCTTTCTCATCTTTCAGGTTTTCATCTTTGATGCGTTGCTGGCAAAACGGACATTCTTGCCATCTGGTTTTATCCGCTTCATCGCCGCCGATATGAATGTATTCCGATGGAAAAAGCCCGATCACTTCCGTTAAAATATCTTTCAGAAATTGGAAAGTATCATCTTTTCCGGCACAAAAAATATCGAGGTTGGGCCAATAACTTCCGGGTGCAACCGTCAGCTTTTTTCCCCGGCAGGAAAATTGCGGATAAGCAGCAAAAACTTCCCTCGAATGTCCCGGCATTTCGATTTCCGGTAAAATCGAAATAAATCTTTCGGCAGCATATTGTACGATTTCTTTAATTTCTTCCTGAGCATAAAATCCGCCGTACAAGCCGTTTCCCGGATCAGCAGAATTGTCTCGTTCCTGCCAGGGCAGATGTTCCAGATTTTTGCGCCAGGCACAGGTTTTGGTCAGTTCCGGATATTTTTTAATCTCGATGCGCCAGCCATTGTCATCGGTAAGATGCCAGTGAAAAACATTGAGTTTGTGCAGTGCCAGCAGATCGAGGTATTTTTTGATGAAATCGACGCCAAAGAAATGACGCGAAACATCCAGATGCATTCCCCGCCAATTGAAACGCGGTTTATCCTCGATACGGCAACAAGGAACTGAAAGTGAAGCAGCAAATCTGTTTTCTCCGAAAATCTGAACCGGAAGCAACTGCAAAAGTGTTTGAATTCCGTAAAAAATACCGTTCTCCGCTGCGGCATAAAGTTCGATGCGATCCGCTGTTATCAATAGTTTATAACCTTCCTTACCCAAACCGGTTTCCGCCAGTTTTATCAGGATCACATTCTGTTCGGAAGTCACATTGCTTTTCATCGGCAAGATCAATTCCGTGGTTCTTTTGATCGGGTTCGTTAAAAAATTGATAACTTCCATTAATCTTTGGTTCAGTAAATCGCAGTAAATTTCCGTTTCGGGATCGATGACAAAATAACCGCTAAATTCTTCGCAGGAAAGCGGTTGCGGAATAATGCGCAGTGGTTTATCCGGCATGGCAATACTTCTGGAGAAATCTTTTCCAGGTTAATTTGGTTAAATTCTTATGCTCTGTAAAATAAGCGTTCCAACGCTGCCGATATTTTTGCAAAGTCGGATCGTTCCTGAGAGCGTTCAAAATTTCCAGTTGGCGAATGTGAAGATCGAGATAGGAAGCATTTAAAATCGTGCGAAATCTTTGATCGTAAAGCACCCAATAGCCGTTATCATATTTGTGAATCTGCGTAACGACGGCATTTACACCTCGCTCGAAAAGCTGTCTGGAAGGCTCGTTTTTGGTTACACGATAATAATCCCAAATTCCGAAAAGCGCATAAACATGTCCGTTGAAGACGTGTGCCGGCTTTTGCGGATTGGGATATTCCTCGAACCATAAATTTCCGTCGTCGAACCGATAAGTAACTCCGCCTGCGGCAAGCGTCGGTTCAAACCACTTCATGCCGGCGGTGGCAGTTGCTAAAAAGCGTGGCTCAGAATTTACCGTGTAAGCACGCAGCAGCACCGAAATCGCCTGTCCCTGCGCCATTCCGGAAATCCAGCCGGAAGGCAGATTAGAGACTTTGTCCTCATAATGATACTGCCACTTTCCAGCCACCTGATTCTGCACAAACCATTCGGCAGTCGATAAAAACTTTTGTAACAGTTCTTCGTCTTTTTCCACCCAATAAATTTCCCACACAGCCAGGGCATATTGGGCAATTTTTACCGGATTATACTGATCGCCGGAAGTATCGGGAAAAGTAGTAACGGGAATGCCTTTTTCGTCGAAACGGTAATTTTGCCGGACATCTTTTTGCAGATAAGACAAGTCCGGGTGCACGTAATAATGCGATAGCCGTGAGTCAGACAAATCAGCGGTTTCGCTTTCGTAACATTCTTCGGAAACAAAGAAATGAGCGAAAGCCTTTTTACGAAAATTCATAATTATCATCCCATCACATTTACTTACTTTCTTTAACTCATGGCAGCCTGCAAATTGCAATTAAAAGGTCAAGTGAGAAGTTGTCTTTTGCAGAATAAAAACAGTGTGAAAGTCACGTTTGCAGTTAAACAAAATTCTGTTACGCAAATGTTACAACACAATTTTCAATTAATCTAATTACAAATATTTATTGACTTAAACTGTATCACTTTTGATTCTCAATTCCATGAAAAAGGAATATAAAAAACTCGAATCTATCGGCAAAGGCGCATTTGCCACTGCCTGGTTAGCACAAGACGAACAAGGCAGAAAAGTAGTCATCAAAGAATATGCTTCGGAAGCGCTCTCCGAAGCACGCCGGGAATACCTGTTCTTAAAAGTTTTAAATACCGACCGCATCGTGAAAGCGATAGAATTCCAGGAAAATCCGCCGTATTTGGTGCAGGAATATGTACCGGGTGAAGTTTTCCAGCCTCAGAATTTAAAAACAACCCAACAAAAATACCGTTTTCTTGCCGAACTGGCAGCAGCTTTTTCTCAGATGCACTCCGCCAATATCGCTTACAACGATCTGAAGCCGGCAAACATCCTGATGCAAAAGGGTAAACCGGTTCTAATCGATTTGGGATTGGCGACGCCTAACCTCTTTCAGGATAATATTTTCCGTGGAACTCCTGCTTATGCCGCACCGGAAAAGCTTCTGCACAAACAGAATTCCCTGGCGGCAGATGTTTTTGCTTTTGGTCTTTTAAGCTTGCAAACACTTTCCGGTCAACTGCCGGCAGATGATCTGCCTTTCGAGGAATATAAAAAACTGCTTTCTGCCGAAGCAGAATGGGAAAAATATCTGCTTCCATTATTGCATGATGAAATGCTGCTCGCCACTCTTTCTCCTGCTCCCAACCAACGTCCTTCTATGGCGCAGTTAGCAACTTATTTCGCCCGCTTAAGCGGAGAAGAAAACAGCGATATTCAGCCCGATATAATTAAACAATACGTTTTTCTATCGCAGAAAAAAGCGGTGGGAAAACTGACTTCCCGCCAGAAACTGGTATGCAGTGAAAGCGATGAACCGGAAAAAATAGTTGAACAGGCTATCCTTTGGCTGGAATCTGCCGGTAAGGAAGCAAAGCTTTTAAATGAAGCTGATTTCATCTGGCATCCGCAGGAATTTTATCATCAATTTCCGGATAACATCAAAGACGAATCCGGATTGATAGATTTTTTCAAAACCAAAAAAATCAGTCCGATCATTTTCCGGAATAATCAGAATACTAAATTCTTCGATCGATTAACCGAACTGGAAAATTCTTTGATAATCGAAGTAAAAAACAAGAGTTCTCTGGGTAACATTAATTTTGCAGAATTGCAGGAAATCAGCCAAAAATTCAACCTAAAAATTACCGGTTTAGCGAGTGATTTTTCTGCCAAACCACAACTTACCAGACTGCAACTTCTCCAAATCAACAGCCCTGCTCCAAAAAGCAGCGTTCCCACGGATTTACTCCATTTCCTCTCTGCCGTTAACTTACCAATACCTTTAAATGTAATAGAATACATTTATCCAGATTCTATTAACCAAATTTCAAATCTTCTAAATCAACCCGGCATCAGCATAAAGAGTGATGGATTGTATTTTGCCGACAATAAATTTGCAAGCCAAGTTAAGAGAGATGTTTTAGAGAAAACTTTACAGGCTGCCGAACAGTTCGGCTACTTAGCTTTAGCTGCCAAAATTACCCTGCTTTTACACGATGAAATTAAAGCCGAAAAATTGATCGAAAATTATATAGCCCAACTGATCGGCAAAGAATATTATACTTCTGCTTATGAAGTCCTGCAGAGTTTTGCCGATGCGATGAGATTGCCGGTTTCCCTGCAAAAACGTCGCGCTTTCCTGCTACGGAAAAATGGATTTTTAGCGGAAGCTTTGCAGGCATACGAAGCTATCTATTTACCGAAAAACAGCCTGGAATATGCCACCATTGCCTCCGATCGGGCAGTGATTTTGCAGGATTTGAACCGACCGGAAGAAGCTCTGAAAATCTATGAAACTGCTTTGCCGATCTTTGCCAAAGAAAACATAAAAAAATCTTATCTGCGTACTTTGAACAACATCGGTGTAATTTACGTGCAATTGTCTCGTTTTCAGGAAGCGGAAATGAATTTTCTTAAAATGCTAAATGTTTCTGTAGAAACCGATGATAAGCAGTTTAATACCATGTCCCACTTGAATTTAGCCGATGTATATTTACGTCGCGGCGAGTGGAAAAAAAGTCTGTATCAGGCGCAGACCGCAGCCGAAATGAGTAGGAAATTTAAGCGTAAGAACATCGAAATCTGGGCACAAATTTATGGTATTCAGGCACAGTGGGCACTGGGTTTGGTGGAAAATCTGGACGAGATAATTCTGCAAATATCCACGGATGACGAATGGCAGGAACAATCGCAATTGAAAGAACAATTTGCTCTCAATCTGCTGCCAATAATGCTGAATCTGAATACCGAAAAGGCGGAAAAATTATTCAGTATTTTGAATGCAGCTCAAATTCCAGCCAACGAAAAATGCAGATTTGTGTTCTGGTATTTCGTGGAAAAGCAGGATTACTGGAAAGCAGCGGAAATTTTGCGCAAAATCGAAGACAAAATCTATTACCGGATCGGGCAGGCATTTCTTGCTGCCAACAGCCAGCTCATGGTTTCAGCACTGCGTGATCTGGCGTTGCAGAACGATGTTTTCTCTTATCTGCAAACTGCCGTTTTGGCGCTGAACCATCCCATTTTAGCAGCAGATAAGGAATTAAAAATCGAGGTGGAGAATTTCGCTGCTCTGCATCCGTTCCATCCTTTGATGACACTAAAAAATAAAAAAGCTGATTTGTCGGGAAATGAGCATCTGCAACTGCTTTGGGAAATAATTTCACTCATTCACAGCAATCAGTCTTTTGACGCTACCATGCAATCAATTTTGGGCGGAATTATTCGTATTGCCGCTCTGGAAAGAGCGGTTTATTACACTTTTGATAATGGCGAGATGAAACCGCATTGGGGCTTAAATCGTGATCTGCATCCGCTCGATCCGGAAAAAATCCGGGTGAGTCAGACGATTCTTTCCGAAACGATTAAGCTGGGTCATATCAGATTTTTTGAAAGTTTGCAGGAAGATACTCCTTTCGACATTCATTCCAGTATTTTTGGATTGGGATTACGGACGGCTGTTTGCTATCCGATCATCGTGAATAATGAAATCCGCGGCGTAATTTATGCCGATGCTACCGACGCCAAAGAATTTACGGAAGAAGACCGCAACCTTCTGGAAACTCTGTTCGTGCAGTCTCGTGCCGCTTTGGAAAAAAATGAGAAAATAGATCTGCTGACCAGAGAACGAGATCGAATCCGGCAATCCGCGGAAAGTGCTTTCCCGGAAATTATCGGTAACAGTAAACCGATGCGGAAAATTTTTTCTTTGCTGCAAACTATCGGCTCTCATAATGTGAACGTTTTGATCACCGGTCCCACCGGCAGCGGCAAGGAATTGATCGCCAAAGCGCTGCATCGACAATATAATTCTCCTGCTCCTTTTATTGCCGTGAATTGTGCCGCCATTCCGGAAAATCTGTTGGAGAGCGAACTGTTCGGTTACACTCGCGGAGCTTTTACCGGCGCTATTCGTGATACGAAAGGTAAAATCGAAGCAGCCAATAACGGAACGCTTTTTCTGGATGAAATCGGCGACATGCCTGCGGCTTTGCAATCCAAATTACTGCGAGTTTTGCAGGACAGAATCATCACACCTTTGGGCTCGAACCGGGAGATTCCGGTTTCTTTCAGACTGGTTACCGCTACCAATCGCGATTTGAAAGACCTGGTAAAGCAGGGACTTTTCCGCGAAGATTTGTATTTCCGGCTGAATGTGGTGGAGATCAATTTGCCGGCTTTAGCGGAAAGGAAGGATGATATCATTCCTCTGGCAGAATTTTTCCTGCAAAAATTCAATGATAAATTCGGCAAACAGGTGAAGCAGATCGGAGCGCGTTCCGCCAGAACCCTGCTGCAGAAGGAATGGCACGGTAATGTGCGTGAATTGGAAAATACCATGGAAAAAGCTGTGCTGCTTTCACCCGGCGAAGAATTGGAATCGAAAACGTTGGACATCGACACCGATGAAATGGACTTGGTTTCACACGAACAACTTCCCCTGGAGTGGGAAAAGTACAGAGAATTTCGCAAACGTATCCTGCAGGAACTGGACAAGCGTTATACCGATCAACTTTTGGAAAAGACAACGCATAACATTAATAAAGCCAGCACTTTAGGCGGCATTCCCCGTCCACAAATCTATCGGATTATTAAAAACCTGAAACAAAAATGATAATATGTTACAATTATGATTCCATACTCTTAAATGGTTCTAATATAAAGATATAAAAGTTTTATCATTTTCATGAAAAGATTTTTTATCGGATTTATGTTTCAAAAATGATGCAAAATGGATTTCCCAATTCGAGAGTAAAAAATAAATTTGAAATATTTCTTTCGCTGATTAATTCCTACAAATATAAGCAGTTACCTTCCTGCCAAAAAAAATATTTTTCAGAATTTGGGATTTGGCACAGCACATGCGCTTAGGAATGGCGTGTTGTTTGTGGAATAAAAAAAAGAAACTTTTTCAGGAGGAAAAAATGAAGAAGACCCTTATGTTATTAGCCGTGTTAGCACTGGCAAGTTCAGCCGTAATGGCACTCACAATCGATGGTTATGTTACTGATAGTGACACAGGAGAAGCAATTCAGGGCGCCACAGTTCGTTTCGTAATGGAAGGCACTTGTAGCGGTGGCTGCGGTTCTCAGGGCGGCAACGGTTCTCACGGCGGCAACGGCGGATTCGGTGGTAACCATGGCAATATGGCAAATGGAATTACCGTTATCACGGATGAAAACGGACATTATGTAATTAATGATGCAGAAGCCGGCATTTACAATGCTTTGTCCCGCAAAACCGGTTCTTATACTTCTCAGCATCTTTACGATCTGCAAATCACCGAAGATACTTCCATCAATTTTGAATTGACTGCAGGAACTTGTACAACGGTTCAAAGACTGTTCCAACTTCGTAGCAGAAACAATCAGTAATCGATCGTTAAAGCTTGGTCGGCGGCTCGTTGCCGCCGGCTGATTTATATTACTTGGAATATGAGAAAATATCGTTATTTTTTTATAACTTGAGTGGGAGGAAAAGATGAGAAAAATCATCGCTGTTTTATTTGTTCTGTTTGCCGTTAATCTGCTGAATGCTTATACGATTAGCGGTTACACGAATATAACCGATACACCTGCCGAGGGTGTGGTGCTGGAGCTTTATTCCCAACATCCGGGAATGAGTACCTATCCCATCGACAGCACGACGAGTGATGAGGTTGGATTTTACTTTTTTGATATCGCTTCTCCGGGCATGTATTACGTGGGAGCGCTGATTGAAACACCCGTGTATCAGTATTTATTCTATGAAAATGTGGCATCTCCTCAATTGGCGATCACCATTCATCTGAGCAATATATCTCCCATTCAGGAAAACATAAATTTTAACTTCCAACCGAACATTCCTGCCGGAGATAATGCCATTTCCGGTACAGTTACGGACAACGCTACCAATCCGGCTGAAAATGTGCAAGTTGCTCTGTATCCGGCGCAACACAGTTGTGCCTGGATGGCGGTTTTCAGCACGGAAACCGACGAAAACGGCAATTATGCTTTGGAAGAACTGCCGGATGGAGATTATCTGCTCCGAGCCTGGAATCCTTTGTATCATTCCTATTTTTATAATGGAGTGCCGGCTTGGCCCATGGCAGAAATTATCTCTTTGGCAAACAGCATGATCGTTTCGATAGACATATCGCTGGAACCCAAAATTACATATACGGTTTCCGGTTATGTGGAAGATGCGCAGACTGGTTCTCCGCTTGCCGGTGCCGAGATTTACGGTATTCCGCAATTTGGACATTATTCTCAAAGTAATAGTCAAAGTGGAATGATCCTTTCCACCGAAACGGACGCAGACGGAATGTATTCGCTGGTTTTGCCGGAAAATACTTATATGATCATGGCGATCGATCCGGAATCGAAAAATGTGATGTTTTACGATAACGTCTATACTCCGCTTTCTGCCACGTGGATGACGCTCGATCAAAATATCGGCGAGGTGGATTTCCTGATGAACGAAATTCCCGCCGGAGATTATGCTTTGAGCGGCACGATTACTGTCGGCGGTGGTAATCCGTTAGAACCGGTTCCTCTGCTGGCTGTAGCGGTTTCCAGCGATGAAGATTGGGAAGAAACCGTGGCGGTGGAAAGTACCGGCGATTATATTTTTCCGGATTTACCGGCTGGAAATTATTACATTTACGCCTTCTCACCTTTAGCCATTCCCACCTATTTTGCTGACGCCATCAGCTTTGAAGAAGCAGACTTGATCGAACTACAATCGAATCTGACAGGCATCGATATCGATCTGCAATCGGCACAGGAAGACGGTTATCTGGATTGCTCCGGTTTTGTGCTGGATGAAACCGCTGCAGCCGTTGCCAATGCCACGGTCGCTTTTTTGGATCCTTTGGGAAATATCTATGATTTTGCCATTACCGACGACGCTGGCGAATACAGCGTTCCGGCTTTAGCCAGTTTGAACTACACCGCTATTGCCACGAAAACATTTTACTCTTCCGACGAAGTGCAGTTAGCTTTCAATGGCAATCTTTCCTGGAATTTTACTCTGGATGCCACCTGCACGGACAACGATCAGGCTTTGCCGGATACTCCGCAATCTCTGCAAATCCGGGTTTATCCGAATCCGTTCAATCCGCAGACGAACCTCAGTTTTTCTCTGCCGGAAAGTACGGATTCCGCTGAAATTGCCATTTTTAATCTTCGGGGACAAAAAGTTTACACTCAAACCATCTCCGAACCAAGAGCCGGAACTAATTCTCTTGCCTGGACGGCAAAAGACAACAATGGCAAAACCATTGGCAGCGGAGTTTATTTGTTGAAAATCAGCGCTGGAAAATATCTGGGAACCGGAAAACTGCTTTTGCTAAAGTAGCGTACGCTAAAATATAGATCGAAGCCTTCTGCTGCCAAGCGGAAGGCTTTTTTATTTGGCAAATTTGTTCTTGACTCGAATGAACAGTATTCGTAACTAGTTCCATTATTTAAAAATAAGATGTTAAAAAGGCAGGGAGAGTAATGAATTTTTCTACCGAACATGTCGATTCGATTAAAGTAAAACAAGATTCTGGTTATTTTACTTTTAGAGCAAAAAGTAAAATAACGTTTTTTTTATTCTACTTTTGCATGTAAAATGATTGAAGTAGAAAAATAT
>DAISYT010000021.1:0-13253 GCA_036825175.1 Candidatus Cloacimonadota bacterium | reverse complement strand
CTTTTTGGTAATTACACTTTGTGGTAATTCCAGGATTTCAGCGATTTGGAAAATCTCGGTTTTATAAAGATGACCGATCGTCTCGAAAGCGCAGGCATTATCGCCGTATTGAGTACAATAACCTATCATGATTTCGGAAAGATTGCCTGTACCAGCCACCAAAGCTTTGTATTTGGCAGACTGATCGAAAAGAACGCACATCCGTTCACGCGCCATAAGATTGCCCATACGCATGGGATCGGCTTCCGGTTCATAGGTGGAATAATAGCTGTCCACCATCGGAGAAATATCGATCACCCGATATTCGATTCCCAGCTTTTCAGCGACTTCCGTGGCATGATTTAAACTGTCCGGATGACTATTGCGATAAGGCAGCATGAATCCTTTTACGTTTTCGTTACCGATGGCTTTTACGCAGAGCGCTGCCGTTACAGCAGAATCGATACCGCCGGATAAGCCGACGATAATCCTGCCGAATCCACTGTTTTGTAATTGTTCCCGAATAAATTTGGTAGTTTTTTCAATTACCGGATTATAATCAAGTTCACGCATTTCATGCTCCATAATTTTTATTCATTTTGATTCCAAAAACCGGTTATGGGATTATCAGGTCAAGTTTTTAAATTTTTATCAGAATTTCTTTAAATTACACCACTTTTGCAGTGTGATTTTATAATGAAAATGAAAAGAATGCCAAATCATCAAGATCGGACATTCTCTAACTCGGTAAAATAAATTCTTGACTCAGGATTACTGTAATTTATTTGCAAATGAGTTCGTTCAATGATGAATAAATAGCCATAAATGAGGTTTTGTATGAAGAATAAAAAAATGTTGTTGTGTGTGTTATTGTTACCGCTCATCCTGCCGATTCAGGCTCAGCAAGCAGAACTTACAACCTATTCCGGCAAGCTGAAAAGCGTCGATAATGAATGGCATATTAATATCGGTGAGAATACCTATAGATTAATTTTAGCTCCCGATGAGTTTCTTGCCGGTAAGGATGTCACACTCGAAGCAGAAAACGAAATTTTGCTTCTGGGATCGATGAACGACGATAATACGATAGAAGTTTATAATCTTACCTACAACGAAAAGGAACTTTCCTTGCGGGATGAAAGCGGCAATATACTGTGGGAAGAAATTGCAGAATCGGTACATTATCAAGTCGATTCTAAAAAATGTATCGGCTGTAGAATGTGTATAAAGAGCTGTCCTTCGGAAGCGATTACGATGGTAAAGGGCAAAGCTGTGATCGATGCGGATAAATGTATCGGCTGCGGTTTATGTTCCACCGGAGACGGACAGAAATTTAAAGGTTGCCCCACCAAAGCTATTTCGCCTGCTGAATAAAACCATGCCAGAAGCCGCACTGAAAAAGTTTATTTTACGTTTTTTTTGGTAAATCGATTCTTCGTATAATTGTTATTCAGTGCATTTATGAAAAACTTGACGCAAAATGGTTGCTATAAATTTCATAACTGCACAAAAGGAGGAGTTATGAATAAAATAACTAAGAAATTGATTGTTGTTGTTTTACTTGTTTTTGCAGTTTTTCAACTGAGTGGTGAAGACAATACAAGCAATTATGAAGAAATTGCTCAGTACGTAATTCATACTACGGCAGTTGGTTTGGGTGCTGCTCTTTCCCGCATAGAAGGTGAAACAGAGCAGATCGATTTTTTGAGAAATTACATCACACCTATCCGTTTTTATCCCGATAACACCGGATATTTTTATATTTATGATTTTGATTGCCTCAACCTGGCACATGCTACTCAGAAAGATTTGGAAGGCAAAGACCTCTACAATTATCAGGATTGCCAGGGAAAGTATGTGATCCGGGAACTGAGTGCCGCTGCCCAAAACGGTGGTGGCTTTGTGGAATTCTACTGGCAGAAACCGCAAGATAAAACCGAATATCAAAAGATGGGATATGTGGAACCGATTCCCGGAACGAAATATTTTATCGGAACCGGCGTTTATTTACAGTAATTCGATACTTCCATACAAACAGAAAGCCCGAAAAAATTTTCGGGCTTTCTGCTTTGAACTTATTTTTATTCTAATATTTCCTGCTATAACCAAATCTGACGCTGTATTCCCGGGTAAATTTGGTTTCGGAACTGGTAATGAGAGGCATGGTAAAACCAACTCGGAATATTCCCAATCCGGTTATATAATGCAGTTCAGGAACAAAATCTAAAAGGAACATGCTGGATTCCAGATCGGTATCGTCGGATTTGCCGTCACCAATAATAACAGCCTGTAAACCAAGGTAGCCGTCGAACTTCGGTTCAAATTGTAAGAAGCCGTATCTGCCCTTCAGAGAAAGCAGATTACCGTACTTCACTTTATCTTCATCTTTGCCGTTCAGACGGTATTTCACATCTGCCATGATTTCACGATCGGCTTTCGTCAATAAAGCATTTCCGGCAGCAGTAAAATCCCAGCTTCCGCTTCCCATAGCTGTAGAATAAGCTATTCCGTCGATTTTCACGGTTTTGTCTTTATCGCCTGTCGGCAACTTAATTGTAAGATCGCCAGCATAATCCAAAGACCAGCCGTTGAATCCTTCCGGCAAGTAAGATTTATAAGCGCCGGAAACTGCTGCATCACCGATGCCAATGGCACTTTTGCTCTTATCGTTGCTGGTAACAGTAATTCTTTGCAGCGGCAGGTTAGCAGCCACTGTTAAATTTCCAAACGGATAAGCGAACGGAATTTTCACGGTTTGTCTGCCGGAAGAAAATTCCATTTCCGGTGCCAATTCAGGCTGAGTAACATTAATCGATTCGATAGGTCTGTTTAAATCGTAGGAAACAGACGGATCAGCCAAAATTGCTTCTTGTACACTTCTTTCCCAATATTCCTGAGCAAAACACAGCGAGACTGTTAGTAAGATAAATCCGATTACAACTAATTTTTTCATTTTCCCCTCCAGATTTATTTTATCGATCGTCCGAGCCGAACCATCGATGTTTTATAGATTCTCGATATATTTTAACGGTTTGGGAGCGGTACCGGGATTAACGCCGTCACCACTGATGTAGCCCAGAACCGGTTTTCCTTTCGGATTGCGGTTTTCATCTTCTTTATAAAATTCCACTTTTATACGAACAGGATTTTCACCTTCCATCACCACATCATTGCCTTTTTCATCGACAGTAAAAGGATTGGAATAAACCCACCCCAAACCGATAGCAGCCGTGCCGTTTTCTTCGTTCACATTTTTGCGATTCGAGCCGATGAACTGACGTTTTTCCCAGCTTACATTCGGGGAATTGATGCTGGAAGTAACCGAACCCCAACGTTTTCCGTCTCTGTAAATACCTCTGTCCAAAACGATTCCTTCCGAAATGAAAAGCGTCATGTGTTTGTCGTTACCGGAGGCGATATCGGCTTCCAGTGCAGCTTTGCCTACAAAGCTTTCTTTGTTCAGATCGACGGCAGCTTTGAAGAGCGGTGCGTTGATGGGAGTGTGTTTGCGGTCGTATTCACTGCCGTTTAAAGGCAATCCTACGTTTCCGGCTGAAATTCTGTTTTCATCGCGTCCACCCAGTCCAACGACCAAACCACCCAATTCGAGGGCTTTCAAGGCGATTTTCTTGAATTGAACTTCAGCCACTGCCTCCGGAACGTAAACTTCCCAACCCCAACGATTTGTATAACCGGTACGGCTAATCATGTAATGATTTCCCTCGAAATCAAATTCGTTGAAAGTGAAGTAATTCATGTTCTTTTCCGGTTTGCTACGGTTCTTCAACACTTCCGTTCCATAAAGGCTGGAGATCAATTTATAAGAAAGAGGTCCCTGAACATCGATTTTCACAAACTGATCGGAAATATCGACTGCGGTCACGTCTTCATTTTCCTGCTTGTATTGGCAGATGAAATCGATGTCTGCCATCATCCCCTTCTCGCTGTCGGTAATATCGTGTCCGGCATTGATTACGAGGATGAAATCAGCTTCTGCCAAACGCATGATGATCAGATCGTCCAGCACGCAACCTTGTTCCGTAAGCAGCAAAGTATATTTGCATTGTCCCACGTTCATATTTGCCACATCGGCGGGCAGAACGCGATCCAGCAGATGCACTGCATCATTGCCGCTAAACCTGATCTGGCACATGTGATCGATATTGAAAACGGCTACTTTTTCGATGGCGATTGCTTCTTCCAGAACAGAAGTAAGGTAATTTACCGCCATGTCATATTGTCCGAAATTACTGCGTTTTATTGGTTCCAAAGGTCTTCCCAACTTCTCGGAAAGCAGCTCCTGATACCACAATTCGGCATTATAAAGAGTCGTCTTTCGAGGTACATCAGGAAAATCAAATCCTATTTTTTTCATCTTAATCTCCCACGTTTTTTTCTGGATACAAATATTTTGCTCGTAAATTTGTAAAGAAGATTGTCATTTTAGTATATTTACTTCTTGACTCCAGAAGTTCGGCTTTCTTTATTCGATACCAAAATTGTGAAGGACAGGGTGGATATATTATGCGAGACATTATGATCGTAGAAGATGAGATGATGATTTCCGAAGATATCAAGATAACACTGACCAAATTGAATTATAACATTGTGGGAACGTGTACCAGCGGAGAAGATGCCGTGAGTATGGCAATCGTAAAAAAACCGGAATTGATCATCATGGATATCTTGTTGGATGGCGAACTCACCGGCATAGAAGCCGCCAAAAAAATTACCGCAAAATCGGATATCCCCGTCATTTTTTTAACCGCTTTTACCGATAATCAAACGATGAAAACCGCCATCGAAATCAATGCTTATTCCTTCCTGACCAAGCCGTTCAACGAAGCGGAATTGAAAGCTGCCATCCAAATCAGCTTTATCAAACACGATGTCTCCCAAAAGATCAAAATCAGCAACAGCAAATTTGAAAGTTTATTCTTCGGTAATCCCGAACCGATCGTTTATCTGGATCAAAAGTACCGCATCGTGGAAGTGAACTCCTCCTTCCAAAAAACCTTTGGCTATTCCGTCAGTGAAACAAAACATAAATTGATTTTCGATTTGATCGTTCCCCCTTCCAAAACATCGGAAGCTAAAGAATTAAGTCACATCACAGATTTGAAGGATTTTCAAACCGAACGCCAAACCAAAGACGGAAAGATAATTCCTGTTCTGATCTCCTCCTCTCACATTATCATCGACGGTAAACTTACCGGTACAATCGTCACATATAAAGATATATCCGATTTAAAAAAAGTGGAAAACGAAAAAGAAAAACTAATCGCTGAATTACAGAAAGCTCTCAATGAAGTAAAAAACCTCAGTGGTCTCATTCCCATCTGCTCGCATTGCAAGAAAGTACGCGATGACAACGGCTATTGGGAACAGGTGGAAGATTATATTGCCCGTCATACCGACGTCGATTTCAGCCATGGAATTTGTCCCGATTGCATGCGACAGTATTATCCAGAAATGTATGAAAAAATGAAGAAAAAGGAAAAAGAAGAACGTGAAAAGTAGTACGTTATTTTTTGTAAAACTAAGCCCTAAAAGTATATTGGAAGAGCGTTTACAAGCTTTTGACAAACTTCTGGCTCAGTTCGATTTTACTTCACTTTTTGGCGTTAAAGATAAAATCGGCATCAAAACACATGTCGGGGATGTAAACAACGTCACCCACATCGCTCCCGAACTGATCGCCGCCAGTGTGAAAAAGCTGAAAAAAGCAGGAGCTTTCCCTTTTATCACCGAGACTTCCACCTTGTATTCCGGTATGCGTTCCAATGCGATAACTCACCTGGAATTAGCTCAGAAACACGGTTTCACTTACGAAAAGCTGAGCGCTCCTTTCATCATGGCAGACGGGCTCTTGGGAAATGCCGAAATCGAAGTTCCGATCAATGGCATTTTATTCGATAAAGTCAATATCGCCCGTGAAGCTGTTCTTTGCGACGGTCTGGTTTTCTTTTCACATCCCACCGGTCATGTAGCAGCCGGAATGGGAGCTTGCCTCAAAAATATGGGAATGGGTCTGGCGAGCCGTAAAGGCAAAATGCATCAGCACTCTTCCATTAAACCGTTTGTGAAAGCAGAATCCTGCACGCTGTGCCGGCAATGTATGAAATGGTGTCCGGTAGAAGCAATCGCGGAAGTAAATAAAGCGGCAAAGATCGATGAAGCGGTCTGCATCGGTTGTGGCGAATGTCTGACGATCTGCAAATATTCTGCCGTGAAATTCAATTGGGGAAATGGTTCGGAAGAATTGCAAAGAAGGATGGCAGAATACGCTTTGGGTGTAATGAACAGCAAACGCGAAAAAGTTCTCTTCATCAACGTTTTGGCAGATATGACCAAAGATTGCGATTGCATCAGTCAAAAGCAGACACCTTTCATCGACGATATCGGGATTTTAGCCGGCTTCGATCCCGTGGCGATCGATCAGGCAACGCTGGATCTCACTTCACTTCATAATAAGCAAAACATAGGAAAATTATCCTTCCCCCATCTCGATCCGCAAATTCAACTGGAACACGCCGAGAAAATCGGGCTGGGTTCCAGAAAATATGACCTCGTCGAAATATGATTATCGATTTCCATTACTTCACGAAATCATAACATGAGCAAAAGCGTTATAAATTTCTTCAAACCGTTTTTATTGCCTTCTCTCATACTTTTGGTCTTTCTTTCTCTCGCTCTCAACTGGTCAGCCATCAGCAATCTTGCTGCCGCCAATCCTCTCGTGAATGCGCTGCTGGTGATCATGCCATATTTGCCACTCTTTTTTCTGGTCATCGGTATTCTGTTCGGTTTCCGTTCCCATAATACCGGTTTGATCCTGAACTCTTTTCTGCTGCTCGTTACCTATTTCTTTCTCTTGTATATCAGCCCGGATCTGCCTTCCAGCTCTTTTTTACTGGCTTTCGTTGTTCCACTGAACTTACTCGTCTGGAGTAACGTAAAAAATAAATTTATCTTGGGAAAAGTCGGATTTCGTTACCTGACCATTTTGTTATTGGAGATTGGATTGCTTTATTTCTTCAGCAATATAAACGATAATTTCACTTCCGGCTTTTTGTCCGAAATGCAGACTGAATTTCCCAATTTCGCTCTTCATCTGAAAATGTTCGTTACCTTCCTGCTGCAATTCCTTACTTTACGGCTTTTAATTCCCAATTTCATGATTTATTTGAGTTTGCTAATTGTACTCACTATTCTTATTTATCAGTATCACCATTCCGGCAACGTGATAAATGCCTATTATTTTGTTTTGAATTTAACGCTGCTTCCCGGTATAATGGGTTATCAGAATCAGATTATCGTGCAGTTGTTTTTCATCTGCGGCAGTATCATTTTATTACTTTCTACCATCGAGTCGTCTTTGTATCTGGCTTATGTGGATGAGCTTACCTGTTTGCCAGGACGTCGTAAATTCAACGAATCGATGCTTAATCTGGGCAAGAAATATACCATCGCCATGATCGATGTGGATCACTTCAAAAAATTTAATGATACCTATGGGCATAAAACCGGTGATCAGGCGCTCAAGATGGTGGCTGCCAAACTGAATCAGAAAACCGAAGGAGCCAAAACGTTCCGCTACGGCGGCGAAGAATTCACTTCCATTTTTCCCGGAAAATCCTTACAGGAAGCCAAACCGATTCTGGATGATTGCCGTGAAACTATCGAGAATACACCTTTCTTTATAAGAGATAAAGACCGAAACAAGCAAAGCGAAGCCAGCCGCGGCACAAAGAAAACCAGCGATGATAAAAAGGTGAAAATAACCGTGAGTATCGGCGCTGCCCAAGCCGATAAACACCTGAATAAACCGGAAAAAGTCTTGAAAGCTGCCGATAAAATTCTTTACAAAGCAAAACATCTCGGCAGAAACAGAGTCGAGATATAAATAAAAGAAATGAGTGAAGAGGTGAATTATGTTTTGTCCGATATGTAAAGCCGAATACCGGGAAGGCATCACACATTGCCCGGATTGCGATGTCGATCTGGTGGAAAAAATTCCCGAAGAAAATATGGAAGATTTCGTCAAAGTCTTTGAAAGTCCCGATGCCAGTTTAACCGTTATTATCAAATCCATTTTGGACGATGCCGGTATCGAATATTTTGTGAATGGAGAGAACATGCAAAGCATTCTGGGAGCGAAATTCGATTTTGCTTTCGGAGCCGATATGGGAAATGCCGTTTTCCTGGTAGCAAAGCAAGATGAAGCCGTCGCACGCGAACTGTTGAAAGAAGTTTCCACGGAGAACAGAGAAGAAATATGAAGAAAAGCATCATTTTATCATTATTCCTCATCCTGCTCGTTTCATTGGCTGCCACAGATCGTTTCGATGCAGACAGCCTGATCTCGCCCGATGAAATCAGACAGGCGCTTACCGACGCCAAATCGGACAGCGTAAACGCCGGCAAAGGTTTCGACGACCTGATCAAAGATTTGGAAAAGATCGAAGGATTGTTCACTTTCTATCGCAACACCGAAGATGGAACGGTTTATTTGCAGATAAATCCGGAACAATTCGGCATCATCTATCTTTGCACGATGACCCGTCAGTCCGGCGATGCCTACATGTTCGACGCTTCTTCCATGCTGTGGAATTATCCGTTCTTCTTTAAAAAAGTGAATCATCGCATCCAAATGATCGAGAAGAATCTGAATTTTCGGGCTGATCAAACGGAGATGAGCCGGGCGCTGGACAAAAGCATTTCCAATTCCATCACCGCTTCTGCCAATATCGTGGGCAAACCGCATCCCAAAACCGGAGCGATCCTGATCAAAGCTTCCGATCTCTTTTTGCAGGATGTGGCAAATGTGGAAGCCACGACCGATCGTTATCACGAAAAAATGAATTATGACCGGGATAACAGTTATTTTGGCACGATCAAATCCTTCCCGCAAAATACCGAAATCGATGTGATTCTGCACTTTAAAAGCAACAACTGGCGCAACGTTTTCACCCTCTCCGATTCCCGTTCCATGATCCATAAATATCATTATAGTTTATCCACTTTGCCGGAAACCGATTATCATCCCCGCGCTGCCGACGACCGGATCGGCTGCTTTACCACAATCTATCAGGATTATTCCGATCTTTTGCAGGAAGAGCCTTATGTTCGCTATATAAATCGGTGGAATTTGCAGAAAAAAAATCCCAACGCCAAGCTTTCCAAACCGGTGGCACCGATTGTTTTCTGGCTGGAAAATACCATTCCCAAAGAATTCCGTGAACCGATAAAAGCAGGGATTCTGCTTTGGAACGATGCTTTCGAGAAAATCGGATTCAAAGATGCCGTCGTGGTAAAAGAAATGCCGGACGAGGCGGATTGGGATCCGGCGGACGTGCGCTACAACACCATCTGCTGGATCGTGCAGCCCGGTGGCGGTTATGCCGTTGGTCCGTCTCATGCCAATCCTTACACCGGAGAACTTTATGATGCCGATGTTCGCATCTCTACCGATTTTATCCGCTTCTACGCTCGTGAATACAGCAATATTATCGAACCCGGAAGCGATAGGTGGCAATTTATGCCAGCCGACGGCGATCTGCAAAACTATGATCGGTTCTATGAAGGCGACGCTTACGCCGATGGCTTGGCGAAACAAATGGCTTACGGCTGGGATCATCTGGTAAAGAATGGTTATTTTACCGGCTCCAAAGAAGAATTGAAGAAATTCGTCGATCAGGGCATCAAATCATTGGTGGTGCATGAAGTAGGTCATACGCTCGGTTTTCGTCACAACTTCAAAGCCAGCACCTATTATACGAACGAGCAGCTTCAGGATAAAGAATTCGTGAAGAAGAAAGGCATCGCCGGTTCCGTGATGGATTACATCGGAGTAAATCTGGCTCCGCCCGATGGCGAACAAACCGATTATTTCCAGGTAGTTTTAGGACCGTGGGATTATTGGACGGTGGAGTATGCTTATTCCGAATTCAAAGCATCCGAATCAGCAGAAAAACTGGCAGAAATCGCTTCGCAGTCGGCTCTTCCCTATCACGATTACGGTACGGACGAAGATGCTTACGGACGAGGCAGCCGCGGCATGGATCCGCTTTGTAACGTTTTCGATCTGAGTTCGGACATCGTTCAAAATTACACTCAAAGATTGGAAATTGCCCAATATCGCTGGCAAAATCTGATGAAAGATTTTGCAGTAGAAGGAAATAATTACACAAAATTGCGGGAGATTTTCAACCTGGGTTGGGGTGAATATTACGGCGCTGCCGGGAACGTTTGCAAGATCATCGGCGGCATTTATTCGCATCGCGACCACATCGGAGATGCAAACGGCAGACCGCCTTTTGAAATGATTCCCGCTGCCAAACAGAGAGAAGCTTTGCAATTCCTGCTGAAGAATATGTTTGCTCCCGATGCTTTTGATTTCGACCCGGAATTGTTGAATAAACTGGTTCCGGAAAAGCAATCCAGATTCACCAATAGCATCTGGGAATATGACCGCCAGGAATATAAAATTCACGACAACGTGATTGGGGTACAGTCCACGGTGTTTTCTCATATCTGGAATCCCATCATTCTGGCTCGTATTGCCGATAACGAAGTGAAATTCCAATCCGATGAAGAGCCGTTCACCATGGCAGAACTTTTTGAAGCCGTTCGTCTGGAAGTCTGGTCGGAACTGGAACAAAATCAAAACATAATAAGCTATCGCCGCAATTTGCAGGAAATGTATGTGGAGGCGATGCGCAAATTGATTTTGGAAGATAACGATAAACTTCCCAGCGATGCTATCGCTTTGGCACGATACAGTTTAAAGCGGGTGCAGGATAAGATCGAATCTTTGGAAATGGTTAATTTCGATCTGATCACGCAGGCTCATCTGAACAACCTGAACGATGATATTTTCGAGATTCTATCTGCTCAAAGACTAAAAAAATAGAAAATTTCGGGGGATAATATGAGAAGAAATATAATGTTAATTTTACTGGGATTGGCTATCCTTTTCTGTTCCTGTCAGCGTTTGCCAACCAATCATAATGAAACCGCCGATCTGCCGATCATGCTTTCCCTGCAACCGGCTATCGATAACGGATTCGATGTTACACAGGTAATCGTTACCATCACCTGTGGCAATTTTACCAGCAGCCTCGATCTCGAGATTAACGGTAATATTGCCAGCGGAACGTTCACCGAACTCGATCCCGGAGTGTATAGCATCTCTGTATCGGTTTATCAGGATGACCTTCTCATCGCCACCGGCAGCGCTATCGGCGAAGTCATCGCGGGTGAAACAACCACGGTAAACATCGAGTTGGTCTTTCTCACGCTTACCGGGAATCTTACGATTATTGTCGATTGGAGCAGTTACATACCGGAAACGCCGCAACGTGTTCTCTTTATAGGGAATAGCATCACCTATTATAATGAAGGAGTCGATCTGCATACCATGAATCTGGCGAATAGCCTCGATCCGACTCAGGAAATTTATTGCAATAGAATAACGGGAGGTGGCTGGACGCTGGAAATGCACTACAATAATCCCGCCACTATCGCTGAAATCCAGGAAGGGAATTATGACATGGTCATCTTGCAGGAGATGACTTCCCGTCCGGTAAATGATCCAGAGCTTTTTTATTATTACGCCACTGCTCTCGATTCCATTATCACAGCAGCCGGAGCGCAAACGGCTTTCTTTTTCAGTTGGCCATTCGAGAGCGTTTTCGATACGATGATCGAACAACAAAGTGCAGCTTATAATTATATAGGACAATTACTTGATGCTCCGGTCATTCCGGTGGCACGAGCCTGGCAGTACGCTCTGGCACAATATCCGGAAATCGATCTTTTTTTGCCGGATGGAAACCATCCCACCGTGCAGGGAACTTACCTGGCTTGCTGTACTTTTTTGGCTTTTCTTTGGAATGAAACACCGGTCGGCGCTCTTTATGTGAACGATCCGGCAATTACCGATACCGAACGTAATGCATTGCAGGAAATCGCCTGGCAAACGTATCAGGTTTATTGACGGCTTTTTTTCTGATATGATATAAAAGCACTTACGTATCGGAAAAGTCAGTTCTGATCGAATATGGATAACCAAAAAACGGTGCGCTGAAAAGCACACCGTTTAATTTATTGAAAAATAGTTTCTTACACCTCATCCAAAACTGTAAGAACAGTTTTGACCTCTCCTCAAGGAGAGGTAGAAGTGGAAACCCCGATGCAGAGCATCGAGGAATTCATTTGATTAAATAACACCCACTTTCTTGCCGATTTTCTCGAATTTTTCCAGAGCTTCGTCTAATTGAGCGCGGGTATGTGTAGCCATGAAACTGGTGCGGATCAGGGTATCGGTGGGCGGAACAGCCGGCGGTACTACAGGATTGATAAACACACCTTCGTCATCCAGTTGCTTCCAGATTTTGAAGGCATTCATCAAATCTCCCACATGCAATGGAATCACAGGTGTACAAGAGCTGCCGGTTTCATAGCCCATCGCTTTGAAATTTTCCAGCATGTAATTGGTATTTTCCCACAATTTGTCGATGCGTTCCGGCTCTTCTTTAATAATTTTCAGAGCTTCGAGCACACTGGCTGCGGAAGCCGGAGGTAAGGAGGCGCTGAAAATAAGCGGGCGGGCATGATGTTTCATATAATGGATAACATCTGTACTGGCAGCGATAAAGCCACCGATCGAAGCCAATGATTTGCTGAAAGTTCCCATCACCAGATCGACATCTTCAGAACAGCCGGAAGCCATACAAACTCCGGCGCCGGTTTTGGGTAAGACACCCAAAGAGTGAGCTTCATCCACCATCACTTTCGCATTATATTTTTTTGCGATTCGACAAATATTGGGAATATCGGCGATATCGCCTTCCATACTGAAAATGCCGTCCACCACAATAAGAGCATTCCCACCTGCCACTTTCTTTTCCAAAACCGTTTCCAGATGATTCATGTTGTTGTGATTGAAACGCAGCATTTTTCCACCGGAAAGCATACAGCCATCGATGATGGAGGCGTGATCAAATTTATCCGTAACGATGAATTCGTCTTTATTGACCATAGATTGAATGGCACCCAGATTTGCCATGTAACCGGCAGAATAAGCCAGAGCAGCATCCTTTCCTACAAATTCTGCCAGCTTGGCTTCCAGTTCGATATGAATGTCCAAAGTACCATTTAAAAAACGGGAGCCGGCACAACCGGAGCCATATTTATCGGTAGCTTTTTTGGCAGCTTCAAAAACGCGCGGATGATTCGTCAGACCCAGATAACTATTCGATCCTAACATC
>DAISYT010000020.1:0-13359 GCA_036825175.1 Candidatus Cloacimonadota bacterium | reverse complement strand
CGGATTCCGGAAAAATTCTGCCAGTCCAGTTTTCCCAATCAGCAATCGTACCCGGCAACCTCATCGCTTGCCGGCAGGAACGAACAATTCTTCCTCCCAACTTCACATGTGCTCGCAACCAGGGATCGAAAGGCAGCCCGTCCTCCCTCTTCCATCGAATATATTCCTCTATATCGACCTGCGGATATGAACTTTTTAAGCTGGGACGCAACGGCAGAATCAGGTTTGGCAGATGATTTGCACGAGCCACCGAAATCATTTCTCTGATCATGGACGAACCAAAATTCTTACCCAAAAATTCTTTCGTAACCACGATGGATAAACCGCATAAAACATTCGGTAAACAGTTTTGCTTTCTGTCGGCAATGCCTTTCTGAATTGCCCAATCCCAACCGGTTTCCGGCAATTCTTCCCAACTTCCATCCCAAAAGAGAGGAATGCTGTTAAAGATTCCCACCACTCTTTCCTCATCCAAACAGATCACCTGATATTCCGGGAAAAGCTCATACAGGTAATGCCAGTTTTCGTTGCAAACAGGATCGTGGTGCATGAACTCCGGCCAAACTATCGTGCCGGTTTCCTGATGCACAGGTTTCAGATCGGGACGTTCTAAAATGGAATAGAATTTTATCATTTTACTAAATAATAAGTTACGTGTATTTTCTTAATCTTTTTTGTTTAATAATTTCTTTATTTCCCGATCAAAATCGGAAATGTAATTTTTATCTTCATTATGACGAAATTTTACGTATTCTTCATTGGCTTTTTCGATTGCCTGCTGATGAGAAATCTTTCCGGCATCCGGCAAAACCTGTTTCTCACTTAATTTCAGAAAACTATCGAGCTTCTCAACCCAATCGTCCATTTTCATCAAACGTTGATTAGTTGCCTGTAATTCGGCAAAATCCAAATACAGTGAAACAATTAAATTTAGTTGTTTTAGTTCTGCTTCCGTCAGATAATTTTTAGCGATTCCAATATCACGAGTCGTGATGTATTTTCCTTCAAAATTGGTGAGTCCCATCCAATCTTTTTCTGCATCCACTCTTTCGCTGATTAGCTCTGCGGCAGTTTTTCCATGAACAGCAAAGTGCATTTTATTCTGAACGGTTGCGAAGAATTTTCTGGTGACTTCGGCATCTTTTTGATAATCGATGCTTGTGGCATAAATATCGGTAATTTTCTGATAGAAATTTCTTTCACTGCTGCGAATATCCCGAATTCTCTGTAAGAGTTCGTCGAAATAGCGGGAATGGACTCCTTCCTGCTTTAGACGGTCGTCATCCAAAGCAAAACCCTTAATTATGTACTCTTTAATTCTTTGGGTAGCCCATTTACGAAATTGTGTTCCCTGAAATGATTTTACGCGATAACCGACAGAAATTATCACATCCAAGTTATAATAATTAACTTCTTTATGCTGCGTTTTTCCTTTTATTGCACCATGTTGAGTGGTATGTCGGAATTTCCGACACACCTCACTTTCGGTCAATTCTCCTTCTATGAAAATATTCTGAATATGCTCGGTTATCGTCGATCTTCCCTTTCCAAACAAAATCGCCATCTGCTCCTGAGTAAGCCAGACAGTCTCGTCTGCTAATTTTACATCGATTTTGATGTTACCGTTTTTTGCCTGGTAAACCAGGAATTGTCCGGTGGAAATGTCTCCATCCATTTTCATTTCTTTTCTTCGGGAAGCAGATGCGGCTCTAAATATCGGAACTGATCCGTCGTGATTTTCTGCGTGCCGATCTTTTGTTTGAGGCGATCGATGTCCTTCTGCACGATAAATTTCTGAGCTTCGCTGCTACTGTTTTTCAGTTCATTCAGAAAATACCAGCTCATCACAAACTGTCCTTCCTTTTCCAACACCATTGCCAGACCTGATAAGATTTCCGTGCGGCTTTGATGGTGGGGATAATTGTAGTAAAGCTTTAGTAGTGCTTGTTTGGCGATTTGAAGGCGGTCGAGAGAAAAATTTGCCAGATAATATAAAAAGAGCGCATCGGCGTTGTGGAGCGAATCGTCCAAAGCAACGATAGGAGTAAGAGTTTTGATGGCGTCGTCATATTGTTCCAGCAGAATCTGGTTGGTGGCAATTTTCATCTGCACCGGAATTTGTTCGGGATAATTTGTTTCTTTCAAAAGAGTTACATAAACATCGTTTGCTTCGTCGAAAAGCTGGTTATTTTCATAGATTTCCGCCATAATCACCAGGAATTTCGCCAGCGTTTCATTATCTTTCATGGCGTTCATATAGCCGGACAGAGAGGTAATGGCTTCCATCGCCGGCAGTTTGTTGAGGGCATATTTGAACTCTGTCTGGCTTTTTTGCAGCAAGCCGTCGGCATGATGATTTTCCATCGCCAGAGCAAAATTATCGGCAGCATCATGCCAATTTTCTTTGCCTTTGAATGCTATTCCTTTGAAATAATAAAGCGAATCGGTGGGATTGATCATAATCGAATCCAGGTAACTGAGCGCCAGATCGAATTCATGTTCGTTCAGATAGAATTTGATCAATTCATAATGATAATCGATATTTTCCGCCAGGAAAGTGTTGGCTGTTTCTATATCGGCAAATTCGTCGTATTCTTCGGATTCTTCCGTCTGATTTTGACAGAACAATCCCGTTGCCAGAGAAAAGGCGATTAAAATTAGTATGAACTTAATTGTTTCCTTCATAAGCAAATAACGCTGCTCCCAAAGCTCCCGTAATCAGAGAATTTTGCGGAATCAATAAAGCGACTTCCAAAATGGCGGAAATGCTTTTCTGCATCCCACAATTTTTTGCTACTCCGCCGGTAAAGACCACAGGTTGTTGCCAGTTCATCGGCGCTATCAGATTTTTTATGCGGCAGGCAATCGAACGATGAACCGCGTTAATAATTTCTGCGGATTCATTTCCAGCCGCGATCAAACCAATAATTTCTGATTCGGCAAATACCACGCAAGTACTATCGATGTCAATATCTTCTTTACTTCTAGCGGACAGCTCGCCCAGTTCATCGACAGTGCTTTCCAAAATATTTGCGGTTACTTCTAAAAAGCGACCGGTGCCGGCAGCACATTTGTCGTTCATGGTAAAGTCCACCACCTTCCCTTTCGCATCCAGCAACATGACTTTGGAATCCTGTCCGCCGATATCGATGACGGTGGCAGCCGACGGAAAAAAATAATGACAGCCTTTGGCATGACAGGAAATCTCCGAAATCCGCAGATCGGAAAACGGAACGATGTTACGTCCGTAACCGGTAGAATAAATCTTGTCGATCTGCTCCCGTTCCAACTTCAATTCCTGCAAAGCATTATCCAGCAATTTCACCGCAGTTTGGCGGGGATTGACGCCGGTATCGGTAATCGCCGTATAAACGATTTCCCGTTCATTCAAAACGACCAGTTTGGAAAGGCGTGATCCCAGATCGATGCCCAGATTGATGCTGCTTTTCATTTGACCCCGATCCACTTTTCGACGAGTTTTGGCAGAATTTCTCCCGTTTTTCCCTGATGAAATTCATCGAGAAACAGGAGATTTTCCGGAGGAAGTAAATTCACTCCGATCGTTTTCGCTCTATTCATTTTCGCCAGATAAACCAAACTGGCAGCGGGTTGCACCGTTCCGCTGGTTCCCGCCACGATGAAATAATTTACCGTCTTCAGCACCGCATCGATTTCGTTCATGTAATAAGGAATTTCGCCAAACCAAACAATGTCCGGACGCAACGCACTGCCGCATTTAGGGCAAAGCGGGATGTCGGGATTAAGATCGATATCTTTGATTGGGTAGTTGGTTCCGCATTTGGTGCAAAAACAGGATTGCAGAGAACCGTGCATTTCCCAAACCCGTTTATCGCCGGCAAGAGAATGCAGTCCATCCACATTTTGGGTGATGAGTATAAAGTTATCACCCAGAAATTCTTCCAACCGCTCGATGGCATAATGTCCGGGATTCGGTTTGGCTTTTAAAGATTGATAATAACGTTCTTTATAAAAGCGCCAGACCATTTTCGAATTGCGGCGAAAACCTTCCGGCGTGGCAACATCTTCCACATTGTGATTTTCCCACAATCCATCGTTGTCACGGAACGTTTTCAGTCCGGATTCGGCGCTGATGCCGGCTCCGGTGAGCACGACCACTTTATCATCTCGATTGAACCTAAACTTCGTTTCCATTTTTTACCTGACTTTTTATGATAATATGTGAATAAAATAATTTTTTTTATTAAAATACTTTTCCGCCAACTGGCGCAATTGTTTCACACTCACAGCTTCCAGTCTCTCATCCCGTTTTTTGTAATATTCATATCCGAAACCGATGGCTTCCAGCACGGAAAGCGTTTGCGCCTGATTTAACACACTTTCTTCTTCCATGAGACGCACACCGCGCACATAATTTTTCGTTTTTTGCAATTCTGCTTCGGTGATGCCGTTCTTTTTTACATTATCCAGAACTTCCATGATGGCGACCAATGCTTCCTCTTCCCGCTTTCTATCCACGATGGTAACGATATCGAAATAGCCGAAATCGCGCACCGACTGGAAATTGAAATCCACGGAATAAGCCAGCCCTCTTTTTTCTCGTAATTCATTGAATAGCAGTGAATTAGTTTCACCGCCGATGATTTGAGCTAAAATATGAAAAGCCGTATTTTGAGCGGTTTGAGACGATTTACAGCCAAATCCGCCGAGGCAGATCACCGATTGATCGAGTTGGCGGACAGTGCGGAGAAAGCGATCCTGAGAAGATTGAATTAAAGGCGTCTGTTTGGTCGTTTTCACGGCATTGTGATCGGTATCGAAGAGTTTTTCACAAGTTGGCAGAACGATGTCGAAATTAATATCTCCAACGATTGCCAACGACATATTTCCGGTTTGGAAATGATCGGCATACCATTGTTTCACCTGTTTTAGCGACGTGTTGCGTAAGGAGTTTTTGCGTCCGGAACGGCTGATCACATTACTGTTTTTGCCGAAAATCATTTCCTTCCAGAGCCGGGAAGCGATGTAGGAAGGATAATCCTTTTCCCGGTCGATATTACTGATGTAGGTGTTCTTGAGATTCATGAAATATTCGTTGGGAAAAGTAGGCGTCTGCACGACATCTGCCAGCAGTTCCAAACCCATGGGCAGCATTTCGGTGAAACATTTCAGTTTGAGAGAAGTGGTTTCTGCCTGCGGCGTGATGCCAAAACTGATGCCGTTCGTAGTACAATAATTCAGAAATTGCTGATAAGTGCGCTTCTCATTGCCATAGAGCATCAAACCCGACGACAACAGATTGATTCCCAGATTTTCGGCGGTTTCATTTAGCTGCGAAACTTCATAAGAAAGTGAAATGCCGGCAGTCGGTTTTCCTTTCACTTTTTTCAGGATAACCTGCATTCCGTTGGGTAGTTTCACTTCATAAAATTTCAAACGGGAAAGATCGGTTTTTCCTGTTTTGTTCAAAACATTTAACTGCTGAAATACCAGATCTTTGTCCAAAGAAGTTTTTCCTTTCTGGAAGACATGAACGAAGTCGGCTTGCATATATTTTTTGATTACACTTCCAATATCGGAGAGTGAAATTTTATTAATCAGATCGGGGTAATCGAAGAATTTCTCGAATCCCGACAGAATCTCTTCGGCACCCAAACTCGAAGCCAGAGATTCCACATATTCGAAGGAATAGCGATGGAAAAAAATCATCTCTTTTTTATTATCGATCAGCTCCTGATGCGTCATTCCATAAAGTGCAAATCTTCTTAATTCCTGCAAAACTACTGAAATTATTCGGTTCGGATCGGCGTTCTTTTTGGGCATGATTACGATAAAGGAAGCGCCATCACAAATACCGCTCATGGAACTCACTTTGATCGTATCAATCAATTTTTCTTCGTCGAAAAGCCGCATATAAAGTCGCGAATTCTTGCCGATGGCGAAAGCTTTGTAAGCCAATGAGAGTGCATAAGAAGCCGGATTTTTCTCTGAAAGATCGGGAAGCGCAAAAGCCAGCAGATCGTTGGATATGTTTCTTTTGATAAATGAGAAATCCGCTGTTTTGATCAGATCGTATTTCATTTTACGAGTTATTTTGAGTGGAGTTGACTGCCATTCCAGGAAATACTTGTCGGTCAAAGAAACAGCTTTTTCCTCATCGAAATCACCGGAAATGATCAGGAAGCAATTATTGGGAACATAGTATTTGCGATAAAAAGTTCTTAAATCTTCGGGCGTAGAACTGTTCAGCCTTTTGGGATTGCCGATGATCGGATTTTTGAAAGGATTATCGGAGAAATAAACTTCGGCAATTTCCTCGATGAATGAATCTTCCGGATCGTTTTTATACTGCTTCAGTTCTTCCATCACCACCATTTTTTCCGAATCGAAATCCTGCTGGATGAAATTTGCCTGATACGCCAGTTCGGCGATCATTTCCAGACCTTCTGCCAGAAATCCTGAAGGAAGAGTAACATAGAAACAGGTCGTGTCGTATTCGGTGTAAGCATTGATGGAGCCGCCCAGATTCGTGACCTGATCCATGATGGAATTTTGCGGAAAACGGCGGGTAGATTTAAAAACCAGATGTTCGGTGAAATGCGAAAAACCTGCTTCTTCCGGCTTTTCCCAGGCGGAACCGATGCGAACGTAAAGTTGCAGACAGACCAGCGGATTGCTGTTGTCCGTAGCTAAAATCACTTTGAGTTTATTTTTCAATTCGGTGGAAGTTACATTCATCGTTTATTCCTTTCCACGCTGGCAAAAGCGTTATGATTATGGATCGATTCCAGGTTTTCCGATTCCACCCGAAACCAGGTTATGCGGCTGTCATTTTGCAATTTCAAGGTAATTTCACGCACCACATCTTCCACAAAAGCTGGATTCTGGTAAGCTTTTTCGGTCACGAATTTCTCATCGACTCGTTTCAGGAGAGAATACACTTCGCTGCTGGCAGCGGCTTCGACCAGATCGATGATTTCTTCCAGCCAGATAAATTCCTGATACCGAACGGAGACAAAAACGTAGGAACGCTGACTGTGAGCGCCGAAATCGCTGATTTCTTTGGAACACGGACATAAAGTAGTGATGGGGACTTCCACGCCGATTTTCAGGCAATATTCATCCCGCAACGATGATTCGAAAACGCATTGATAGTTCATTAACGATTTAATTTTGGAAACCGGAGCAACCTTCTTAATAAAATAAGGAAAAGTCAACTTCACATAAGCTGCATCCGCTTTGAGAGCGGTTCTGAGTTCCTGCAGGAATTCCGGCAGACTGTTGATCAGCGTTTCCGTGTGGAAATGATTCAACACTTCCAAAAAACGGCTCATGTGCGTACCGCGGTATTGATGCGGCAGTTCCACAAATATATCGAGATTGGCGATGGTATTTTGAATGCGATCTGCCCGGTCTTCTACGATGATCGGATATTGCACGTTTTTTACGCCAACTTTATCGATGGTAATTTTACGCGTATCCGTTAGGTTCTGAATATCGATTTTATCTTTCATTTTTTAGTCCTTATTTTTGTAATCGGCAAATCCGTCCGACTCGAACATTTCGATTTCGCCGTCTTTTTCCGTGAGAATGGCAGCTTCCAGATTTTCATGTTCATTTACCAAACGGAGAGCCTGATCGACCGGCATCAGAAAAAGCGCGGTGGAATAAGCATCGGCTAAAAGCGCTTCGGGAGCGATAACGGTAACCGAAATACATTCCCGGCTGGGATAACCGGTTTGGGGATTTAAGATGTGATGATAACGCACTCCGTCTTTGAAGAAATAACGCTCATAATCGCCGGAAGTGACAATGGAGTTGTGATCGATCAGAACTGTGGCGATAACTTTGCTTTCTTCTTCCCGCGGATGCTGAATTCCGATACGAAGCGGTTTCTTTTGTCCCCAAATTCTGATGTCTCCTCCGGCATTTACATATCCGGTTTTAATGCCTTTGGTTTGTAGCATTTCCACGGTTTGATCGATGATATAACCCTTTGCCAGACTGCCCAGATTCAGTTTGAAACCGGATGGTTTTTGCAATACATTGTTTTCGATTTTCAATTTATCGAATCCGACAAAACGCAAAGCGGTTGCGATGGAATCAGCAGCAGGAATGTGTTCGCTGTTGAAATCCCACAACTCTGAAATCCTTCCGATTGAAATATCATAAAGTGAATCTGATTCCTGATAAATCTCACCGGATACATCGATTATTCGCTTCAAATCGTCATCCAAAGGTAATTCGGAAATGATGCCTTCATTGAAATTATAGATTTCACTGCCTTCTTTGTAGCAGGAAAGTCTATCTTCCAGATTTGCAATGAGATCGAAGGCTTCATCGAGATATTTTTCACCTTCCCGATCCGCTGTTTCCAGTTTGATCGTAACGATGGTATCCATCAAAAAACTGGTTTCGCTGAACGGGCGCATTCTGTATTGGCTGCGGTAAACTCCCCAGGCGATTACCAGCAACAACAGTATCAGGTTCACAAAATCTTTCTTTTTCATTTAACTACCCAAAATTTATTTAGTTACAAAAGTTTGGAATGAACTTTATTTGTCAATTTTGTTGAGGAAATATTCTGAATTAGAGAAATATATTGTTCCTAATAAAAAGCTCCCCGTTCAAAAAGGGAGCTTTTTATAAAATCGGTTTTTTCGGTGTCTTTTCGGAAGTTAGATTTATTCCAAATGGTTACTCATTCCCACTCGATCGTTCCGGGCGGTTTCGTTGTAACATCATACAGTAGAATGCCGACTCCGTGAATTCTTTGAATAAGTCTGGAAAGCCGCCCGAATTCAGCAAAATCCATTTCATAAACGCTGGCAGTCATGGCATCGGTGGAACAAACCGGACGCATAACAAATGCCTGATTTTCGTTTTGGAAAAGCGGTAATGCCACCACCGGCATCTGCCAGATTTCCGGGATGCCGTCAGTTTCTTCACGCAACACAGCATCGACTTCCCGCAGTTTATCCATCACCGGTTTTTCCAGGAAAAGTTTATGTAACTGCAAATCGGCCGGCTGCAAACTGAACACGACCCTGTTCACAGATTGCAGTTTATTGATCGCTTTGGAAGCGCTGGTTTTGATAGCTTCCCAATCCGGTTTTATACCTTCTTTGAACCAAACGACAGCCGGATGATGATAGGTGCGAAAATCGCCCTGCACCCCCACGCTTTTGATCGGCAGAATTTTTCCTGACAAACCGAATTCAGCCAGAATTTCATTTAACTCTATTTCTTCCGTTTCCATCCCCCTGTCAAGGGGGACAGAGGGGGTTGAAATTTCGTCCTTATCACACCTCCCCCTGTCAAGGGGGACTAAGGGGGTTAGAATTTCCCTACTCCTCTCTTTGTGGGAGATCGCGGGGATTAAGGCATCAACATTTACTTCACTATCAGATAACTTATCCGTTTCCGAGCAGATCACCCGAATTGCCAAACCCGGTCCGGGGAAAGGATGACGCTGCACGAGTTTCTGTGGCAAGCCCAATTCTTCACCCAATTTGCGTACTTCATCTTTATAAAGTTCTTTGATCGGTTCGATGATCCTGCCGGCTGCGATCAGCTTTTGGATTTCATCCACCCGGTTATGATGCGTTTTAATTTTGGCAGCTTTGTCGGTAGCGCCGCTTTCGATCGTATCGGGATAAATCGTGCCCTGCACCAGCATCAGTTCTTCATCTTGCTGCAAAGCGGTCAGTTCCTGATCGGCAATATCCACAAACAATTTCCCGATGATCAGACGCTTGGCTTCCGGCTCGACGATACCCTTCAATTCCCTCAAATAAAGCTCTTCCGCATCGATGATCCTGATATTTTTGAATCCCAGTTTTTTGAAATGTTCCATGATTTCTTGCGATTCGTTTTTACGCATGAATCCGGTATCGACGTGAATAGAAAAAACGTTTTCATTTCCCACTGCCTGAATGCACAATTCCAACGCCACCAGCGAATCCACTCCACCGGAAAGCAGCAGCACCAGCTTTTTGCCTTTGGCTTCCTGACGAATTTGTTCGATCAGAGTTTCTTTGAAATTCTCTGCTTTCCAGTCACGCTTATCGGTGCAGACGGCTAGGAATCTATCCAGCATTTTCAAGCCGTTTACCGTGTGCGTAACTTCCGGGTGAAATTGCACTCCGAAGAATCTTTGATCTTTGGATTCGTAAGATGCCACTTTGATGGCATCGGAATAAGCTGTGATCCGGCAGGAATCCGGCAGCACGGAAACATGATCGCCGTGACTCATCCAGACTGTTTGCTCTTTTGCCAATCCGGCAAATAATACAGCATCGCTTTCACAGGAAATATTCGTTAAACCGTATTCCTTATTTTCACCGCTCTCGATGGTTCCACCCAGCATCGCAGCCAGGATTTGATGCCCGTAACAAATTCCCAAAATCGGGATTTTCACGTTTTCGATGTCGATATCGATGCGATAAGCATCTTCGGCGTTTACGGATTGCGGTCCGCCGGAAAAGATAATGCCGACCATTTCGTCTGTAATTTTGAAATCTTCCGGTTGGAAGATTTCGCTGTAAATTCCCAGGTTGCGTACACGACGGGCAATGAGATGGGTGTATTGCCCGCCAAAATCGATTATTGCTATTTTTTTCATTTTTTAATACCGCCAAGATCGCAAAGACGCGAAACTAAAGTTTGTTTACTTTTCTATGAATTCCCTTACCTATCAATTCAACATTGAAGTTTATCAAATATCCAAGACGTTTATCAGATAATTTCAGGTATGAAATTATCTGAGCTATATGAACTGGTAGAATGGATTCAACCGTTTTTAATTCAATTATTTCATTTTCAACTAGTAGATCAAGTCGATAACCTTCATCAATCCTTTTATCTTCATATACTATAGATAGTTTTAACTGGCGTTCTACTTTTAATCCTCTTTCTAACAACTCAACTACCATACATCTTTCATAGGTTGATTCAAGTAACCCCGGACCTAAGGCTTTATGAACTTGATATGCCGAATCTACAATTTGCTTACCAATTTCTTCGAGTTTTTTCCTATCCATGAAACTCCCCTTATATGATCAATTACGTGTCCTTAATTTGGCGCCTTCGGGTCCTTTGCGGTTAGTATTTCCTTCAAGCATTCGCTATAAAACTCATGCTCCACTTGCAAGCCGCGTTTTTCCACTTCATCTAAAGATTTTACGCCTGTCAAATCGACCGACCGTTGCCCAATGATTTCGCCGGTATCCAGTCCTTCATCCACGTAATGCACGGTGATTTTTGTTTCCGGCAATTTGTTTTCCCAAGCCCACTCGTAGCCGTGTAAGCCCTGATGTTTAGCGGTATCTGCCGGATGGATATTGATGATGCGATGCGGAAATTCACGGATAATCTCAACAGTTAAAACCTTCATGTATCCAGCTAAAATGATTAAATCCGGCTTTTGAGATTCTAACCATCTCAAAAGTAAAGAGTTGTACTCCGACTTCTTCTTTCCTTTGGATGGAAGGCAATGAGTCGGAATGCCAAAACTCTCGGCAATCCGTAAACCGGCTGCTTCCGGATTATTGGAAAACACTGCCCTAATTTCGCAGATATCTTTCAAAATCCCGAATTTCACATTTTCTGCAATCGCCTGCATATTACTGCCGCGACCACTGATCATAATTACGATTTTTTTCATCGAACCTCTTTATTTACCGCTAAGTTCGCTAAGACGCGAAAAAATCCAACCTTGAAAAGATGGAGTGAAAGATTTTTCCGTTTTGGGCGGAATTCTACCGATCGAAATCTTTTCAAGGTTATCGCTCAACTCTGAAAGTCTCAAACAGTCAGAACAAACCGCTGTATCTCCCTTAACAGGAAGAAAATTAGGATTTTCTTTAATATTAAATTGCGCCTTTGCGTTCTTGGCGGTAGAAAACATCATTTTTTCCGTTTTCCAATATCTTTGCGAAAAAACATATGATCAAAATAATAGTTTTTCACTTTTTCATAAACACCGACCAAAGCATCTTCCAATGTGTCGCCGTGAGCGATTACGTTCAAGACGCGTCCGCCGGAAGTAACAATTTCATCTCCCACTTTTTTCGTCCCGGCATGGAATACCAGATCGTGATTATGATCCAGTCCACAGATGGGAAGTCCCTTTTGATAACTTTCGGGATAACCGCCGGAAACCAGCACCACATCGACGAAACAGCCGCCATGAAATTCCATTTGGAAAGCAGCAAGGCTGCCATCGAAACAGGCAAGCACCAATTCCAGCAAATCGCTTTTTAATCCAGGCAACACCACTTCCGTTTCCGGATCGCCCAGACGAACATTATATTCCAGAACTTTCGGTCCCTTTTCCGTGATCATCAAACCAAAATATACGACACCTTTGTAATTAAACCCTTCTGCTTCAATACCTTTCATGGTCGGTTCGATCACATCTTTTTCGATTTGCTGTTTCAGTTCGTCGTGGTAAAACGGCACCGGGCAAAACGCTCCCATGCCGCCGGTATTCGGTCCTTCGTCGCCTTCCAAAAGCTGCTTATGATCCTGGGAAGGCAACAGCAATTGATAGTTTTTGCCATCTGTAAAAGCCAAAATGGAAAGTTCATCGCCGATCAGTTTTTCTTCGATCAGGAAGGATGCCTCTTCCCCATATTTGGATTGGATTTCTGCTAAAGCTTTTTGAGCTTCAGCTTCGTTGGAACAAACAAAAACCCCTTTGCCGGCTGCTAAACCGTCGTATTTGATCACGCAATTGCCATTCAAATCATGAATCATGTTACGAGCGGCAATTATGCTTTCTTCTCCGGCATCCGGGAATTCCTGAAATTCGGCGGTAGCCACACCATATTTTTGCATGAATTTTTTGGCGAAAATCTTCGAGCCTTCCAACTGTGCTCCGGCTTTATCCGGACCAAAAACCTTCACCGGTGTATCGGCAAAATAATCTACGATGCCGTTTGCCAGAGGATCTTCCGGTCCCACAAAAACCAGTTCCACCAGATTATCCGCGCAGAATTTTTTGATCGCAGCAAAATCATTTACTCCGATCCCGACATTGTTGTGCGTCCCACCGTTACCGGGCAGCACAAAAACTTTATCGGCAAATCTGCTTTGCTCCAGTTTCCAGGCGATGGCATGTTCCCTGCCACCCGAACCAATCACTGCAATATTCATATAAAACCTCTTTTTTTTTACCGCTAAGCTCGCCAAGACGCTAAATGAATTCTTGTTCCCCTTTGCAAGGAGAGTGCGAGGGATTTTGCTCAATTAATACTGGATTCAGCATACCCCCTTTTGTTCCCCCTTACAAATGGAAACTTGTTGTCTTTCTGACGTTTCTCTCACGTAGTTCTCAGGAAGAATCTCTGTTTACAAACTGAAGCAAAGCTATAAGAA
>DAISYT010000019.1:0-13758 GCA_036825175.1 Candidatus Cloacimonadota bacterium | reverse complement strand
AATACGGCATCTTCCCTGAATAATAATATTCAAATCCTGAAGAGCTATCCTGTCATGCAGTTGGCACACCAGATACTCAAACGTAACAATGGATACGATTCTTTTCCCATCAGCCAAATCGAAGGATCGCCGATTACTTATTTAATGAAAAATCTTTCGGTCGAGACCGAACGCGAAACAGATATTCTGATTATCAATTTTGAATCTACCAGCAGCGTGGAAGCGAAAACTATCGCGAATGCAGCAGCGAGTGCTTTGATGCAACAGGACACCGATTATGCCCGAGTAGAATTTCGTAGTACGAGAGAATTTTTGGCAGAGCAATTGGAAGATAATGAACGTCAGCTCATGGCTTCGGAAGAAGACCTAAGAATCTTCAAAATCGAGAACGGCATTTCCATGCTTTCCGAGGAAACCCAACAATTGATCGAAAATTCTGCCGAGTTATCATCATTATATTCCGAGGCAGAAACAGAGTTGGACGTGGCTAAAAAGCATGTCGAATTCCTGCGTCATGAATTGTCTTTGCAAGATACTCTCTTGCATGATGTCAATGCCGTGCTCACCTCTCCGCTTTTGGAACAATTAAAAAACGAGATTGTTGCCAATCAAACTCAATATGTAAATTACATTACAAATTATAATTACTCACCCGATCATCCTGTATTGAAAGATTTGAACAAATCGATCGAAAATGCCAAGAAACGGCTTAATGAAGAGATCCAGCGCATCAGCTCAGTTAAATCCGGTTCATCCGATCCTTTGCTTTATCGTTCCACTTTGATCGATAAAATCTCTGCCGCAGAAATCGATCTGAATATTTGCGAAACGAAAGCAACCAGTTTGCAAAAAGCCGTGGAAGAATATAATCAAAAAATGTCTCTGCTGCCGGACACGGAAATCGAATTAGCCCGGTTGGAACGTAACTATAGAATCAATGAAAAAACTTACACCATGCTGATCGAAAAATACGAAGAAGCCAAAATTGTCGAGCAATCGAAAGTAGGAAACATCAGATTGGTGGAAGAAGCTCTCGTTCCGGAAGATCCGATCAAACCAAATGTTAAAATGAATCTATTGATCGGTATCGTATTGGGATTGGGTTTGGGAATCGGTTTGGCTTTGTTGCTTCATTCACTCGATTCCAAAATCAGAAATTTTGATGATATCCGAAAATATGTAGCTTTACCGATTTTAGGGACAATTCCGCAAATACCATCGGGAGATAACGAAATCGAAGAAATCGAAAAAGAAATGAAGACCGCTCCTGAAAAAGATAAAGAGAATATGCAAGCCATTCTCCAGCAGATAGAGTCCAAAATCATCAGCAATTATGCTCCCAAATCGTCTTCTGCCGAAGCTTTCAGAATCTTGCGTACAAATCTAATCGCTCAGAAGAAAGAAAATGAACCGATGTCCATTCTGATTACCAGTTCCGGTCCTAAAGAAGGAAAGACTACCATTCATACAAATCTGGCAACCACGCTCGCACAAATGGGTGCCAAAGTTATTTTAGTCGATCTGGATTTGAGACGTCCGCGCGTACACAGCATGTTTTTCGTTCCCAAAGAACACGGTATCAGTGATTTCCTGATGGATAAATCTACCAAGATCGAAAGCTTCATCAAATCCTGTTCTGTACCAAATCTCGATATAATTACCAGCGGTTTTATCCCGCCTTACCCCTCCGAATTGCTCGCCTCGGTCAGAATGGATGAAGCGATCAAAACACTTAAAACTAAATATGATTTCATACTGTTTGATGCCCCACCCGTGATTGCCGTGACAGATGCCATGATTCTTTCCAAGAAAATCGATTGTGTGTTCCTGGTAGTAAGAGTGGCTCAGGCTAATAAACTTGTGATAAAACGAGCTAAAGAACTTCTGGAAAATATCGGGATAAAAATTTCCGGCGTCGTTGTGAACGGTATCGTTCCCCAAAGTTATTACAGCAGTAGTGAATACCATTACTATTATTACTATTATTATGGAAAAGATCAGAAAAAAAGAAAGAAAAGGACACATCGAGTATAAATCACACGCCAAAATAAACCTCTTTCTCGATGTCCTTACCAAGCGCCAGGATGGTTATCACAATATTAGGACAATTTTCTCTGAAATAGAGATTTATGACCTTCTATCTTTTTCTTTGACAAAAAAAGGGGACGTTCGGATTTTGTCCGACAAGGACTTTGTAAGTGTTGAAAAAAACTTAATTTATAAGGTCGCGCTCTTTATAAAAGACACATATCAAGTGAAAGATGGTGTTGAGGTTACATTAAAAAAAAATATTCCCATCGCCGCCGGATTGGGTGGTGGCAGCAGCAATGCCGCTGTTACTATTTTAGCTCTGAATGAACTCTGGAATCTGAAATTACAAAATTCTGATTTCCATGAAATCGCCGAAAAATTTGGCAGCGATATTAATTTTTTTCTGGAAGGCGGCACTGCTCTCGGTGAAGAAAGAGGAAATAAAATAACACCGTTGGATGACCTTATTTGCGAGAATATCTTTCTGGTAAATCCGGGCTTTGGAATTTCCAGTAAAGACGCTTATGATCGGGTGGAATTATCTTCCCAACCGGAAAAAAGCTGGCAAAATCTGATAACGAGCGGGAATCCAGAATACTGTTACAACAAATTGGAAGCCGGCATTCGCCATAGCTACCCCGAAATTGCAGAAAGTCTGAATTTCATGAAAGAGAACGGAGCGACAAATGCTATGCTTTCCGGCAGTGGACCCACCATGATCGGATTCTGTCCCGACCGGCAGACAGCAGAAAAATTTGCGGAATATTTTTCTAAAAAAAGATATTGGAATTGCATCACAAAAACCATAAAAAGGAGATCAAAATGAACATTACAGATGTAAAAGTATTTATCAGAGAAAGCAATCAGCTTAAAGCATTCGTTAATATCGTAATTGACGATGCCTTCATTATCAGAAACATCAAAGTTATCGAAGGAGAAAATGGTCTTTTCGTGGCTATGCCAAGCCGTCGTGTGAGTACAGGTGAATATCGTGATATCGCTCATCCGATCAACACAGAAACCCGCAACATGATCGAAAAAATAATCATCGAAAAATACAAGGAAGTTTTGCAGGAGGCTCTCTCCGCTGCTGAAAGCAAGGAAGAAGTCAACCCCGAATTCGAAGAATAATTTATTATGTTTTCCAGGCTTAAAATATTTGCCGGGAATGCCAACATTCCCCTGGCAAAAGAAGTGGCAAAGTATGCGGGAATCCCTTTAGGGGATGCGGAAGTTTTCAAATTTTCCAATGACAATACATTTGTGAAAATCAATGAAAATGTGCGTGGTGCTGATACCTTCATTATCCAACCGACCTGTTATCCGGTAAATGATAACCTGATGGAATTGTTGATAATGATCGATGCACTGAAACGGGCTTCCGCTCAGCGTATTAATTGCGTAATTCCGATTTTCGGATACGCACGTTCCGATAAAAAGGATCAACCCAGAGTGCCGATCACAGCCAAACTGGTGGCAGATTTACTCACCACCGCCGGTGCCGACCGGGTAGTGGCGATGGATTTGCATTCCGACCAGATTCAGGGTTTTTTTAATATCCCGGTGGATCATCTTTATTCATTACCCATTTTTGTGCGACACTTTGCTGCCAATTTGGATCTTTCCGATGCCGTGGTGGTTTCGCCCGATACGGGTGGCACTGCCCGGGCAAGAGCTTTAGCTACCAGACTTAATTTAGGTTTGGCGATCGGAGATAAAAGAAGAACCGGTAACAACGACAAAGCGGAAGTTCTGAACATAATCGGCGATGTAAATGGTAAAACAGCTATTTTGTTCGATGACATAATCGACACCGGTGGCAGTTTATGTAAGATATCCAAAGCTCTGATGAGTAAAGGCGCAAAGAAAGTGTACGCAGCCTGCGCTCATGGCATTCTTTCCGGAAACGCCATTGAAAATCTGGAAAATTCCTGCATCGAAAAGCTCTTTATCACAAATTCGGTTCCGCTTACCGAACAAAAGCAAAAATGTAACAAGATCGTTCAGCTTTCCATTGCTGAACTGTTGGCGACAGCCATCAAAAAGATTCATATCGATGAATCGCTGAGTATTTTATTCCGATGAAATACCGGCAGGAGAAAGATAAAAGAATAAATATACAGTGTAGGATTGCAACGGAGGATACATGCACATTAAAATTAAAGCAGAAAAAAGAGAACTCGGAAAAAAATCCGATCTAAAGAATTATCGTAAAGAAGGATTCATTCCGGCAGTTGTTTATGGAGAAGGAAAAGAAGGAATAAATATTCTGCTTCCTGTAATTCCTTTCCAAAAAGCTTATAAAAAATCGATCGGTGAAGTAGCTATTTTTGAAATCGAAGTCGGTAACAAAAAATACTCTACTTTCATCAAAGAGAAACAGATTCATCCGGTTTCCAGAGAGTTTGTTCATATCGATTTCGTCGAGCTGCACAAAGGTAAGCACATTACCATGGAAATTCCGATTAACTTTATCGGCGAACCCAAAGGAGTAAAAGAAGGCGGCGTGGTGGAATATCTGCACAGATCGCTGGAAATTACCTGCCTTCCCAAGGATCTCCCCGAAGAAATCGATGTTGACATTACTGAACTGCACGTAGGAGACACGCTTCATTTCAGCAATATCACTCTCCCGGCAAACATCTCATGCTCGTTGAGCGGTGCAGCTACTATTATCGCCATCAAAGAATCGAGAATGAGCGTCGAGTCCAATAAGGGTGAAGCTACAACAGAGGCTGCTGCTCCTGCTGATAATGCCTGATAGTAATGCGTTTGATCGTTGGCTTGGGAAATCCGGGAAACAGATACAAAAACAACCGGCACAACCTGGGATTTCTGGTCGTTGATCGTTTTGCTGCCGAGCACGGAATCAAATTCAGTAAAAAGACGAACCATGATTTCGCTAAAACGGCAGACCTGATCATTATCAAACCCAATACTTATATGAATAGAAGTGGTGTCGCCGTTACTTCGGTACTTACGAATAACCGGCTGGAAGACATCCTCGTTATCGTGGATGACATTAATCTTCCTCTGGGAGAAATCCGATTGCGCAACAACGGAGGATTCGGCGGACACAACGGACTCAAATCGATAGGAGAAGCGCTGGGTACCGACAATTTTAAGCGGATGAGAATCGGCGTCGGCAGCCCGCAACAGGAAGATTTATCGGATTATGTTCTTTCCGATTTTTCTTTGGAAGAAAAGCAGAAACTGCAAATCATGACCGATTTTGCAGCAGATCTTTTAAAAGAATATGTAATGTATGATTTCGACCACATGGTCGTAACATACAGCAAATTAAAAAAATCCTATTCTGAGAAAATTCAGGACTCTCAGGATCAGTAAAATAAGCCTTCAAAGCTTATTTTAAGAAAAAGACCAAAGGAGGAAAAATGCTGAAAAAGTATGAAAGCATGGTCATCGTATCACCTTCATTAAATGAAGACACCGCTAAACAAACCAACGAAGAAGTACATTCCTTTATCAAAGAAAACGGCGGCGAAATTCTAAACGTTGATGAATGGGGCAAAAAACGCCTTGCATACGAGATCAAAGAAGTTCGTGAAGGCTTCTTTTTCGTTAATTACTACACTTTCGATCCGGCTAACATCGCTGAATTGGAACGCTTTTTGAAATTGAACGACAAAATCATCAGACATAACATTTTAGTAAAATAATGTAGGAGGAAACATGAGCGAATTAAGATTTCCGAAAATCAACCAGATATTCCTGAGTGGTCGTTTGACCAGAGACGTTGATTTAAGATATCTTCCCAATGGAACTCCTGTTGCCAAGCTGTCCCTGGCTTTCGATCGCAGTTATCAAAAAGACGGCGAATGGCAACAAGAAACAAGTTACATAGATGTGACAGTCTGGAGCAAACGCGGAGAACAGTGTGCAGAAGAGCTTCACAAGGGTAGTCCTGTCCTCGTGGAAGGTTATCTGCGAACACGTTCTTATGTAGATTCAAATAATCAGAACAGAAAAGTAACCGAAGTGGTTGCAGCTAAAATTTCATTTCTGGAAAAAGGCGACGCCGGAACTGATAGTTACAGTTCCAATCAGAATGACCTTCCCGATCAAAATACCGATCACGGCATTACTGACGACGACGTTCCTTTCTAAAGAAAAACGAATGTATTTAGGAGAATAGAATGGATGAATTAAAAGAAAGAAAAATAAGCGAAAGTGCTGAAAATAAAAATGAAGAAAGTAAACCAACGGGACGTCCGGAACGTCCGGAACGTTTTGACAGATCCGGTCGTAAACCAGCTCGTTTTGCTTCCAAGAAAAATACTTTCTTCAAAAAAAGGGTTTGTTTCTTCTGCAAAAATAAAGAGGCAGAAATCGACTACAAAGATGTTGGATTGCTGAAAAGATTCATCTCGGAAAGCGGCAAGATTTCACCCCGCCGTTTTACCGGTACTTGTGCCAAACATCAGAAAAGACTTACCGTCGAGATAAAAAAAGCCCGTCAAATGGCACTTTTACCTTTCACAGACAAGCATAAATATTAATCATACACAGCGATGATGTATGTGGCAGCAATATTGGGAGCGTTTATCGCTTCCATCTCCCCTTTCTGGGGATTGATCGTTATAATCACATACGGTGGTAAATACCGAGATCAATTTTACCGTTTCCTGATCTTCTTTCTGGTAGCGGAAGTGTTACTGAAAGTCCTAAATATAGTGGACTTTCTGACGTTTACCGATGTCTTTTTTGTCGTCGGAGCAGCCACTCTGCTTTACTTTAGTATTTATAAAAGGAACGGGTTTCATCTTGCCGCGATTCTAGCGGCTTATGTTTTGAACATCGTTTATGCTGTAATCCGGCATTTAGTGTTCGGAACGATGATTACGGAAAACATCGGAAAAATGATAAATACATATCGGGATATGCTGGAAAACACCTGGCAGAGTAATTCTGATCAACTTGCAGTGGCTTTGCAGATATTGGAAAGTTCCCGGCAGATTTTTGCAAAATATTATCTTGGCATCTGGCTTCTTTCGATTGCCTTCGGTTTGTATTGTGGCACGCTGATCTTTTCCAAACAGAACATTCAAAAGTGGCATCATAAATTAATCAGACTTCCTTATGAGATGGTTTATTTGGTGATCGCGACTTTAGTGATGTTCCTGATTCCGAATACACGTGATCTTGGTATTAATTTACTGTTGATATTAGCACCCTTGTTTTTGATCCAGGGAATTTCGATTTTGGATTTTTTCTGGGGGAATTTCTTCCGGAAATCAAAATTGTTACTTTTTTTGTTGATCATTTCCGTGGTGTTCAATTATTTCATTTTAAGTTTGATAGCCTTGTTTGGGCTATTGGATATTTGGTTGAATTTTAGAAAAATTAGAGTTATGGAGGATATAGATGAAAATCATTCTGGCTAAAGATATGAAAAAGCTGGGTGAAGCGGGAGCCGTGATCAATGTGGCAGACGGTTATGCCAGGAATTACCTGCTTCCCAAAAATCTGGCTGTTCTGGCAACCAAACAGAATATGTCAAAGATCGAGAACATCAAAAAAGAAGCCGAAGCCGAAAAACTGGCTTTGCACAATAAATATATTGCGATCGTTCAACAAATCACCGAAGTGGGTGAAGTGACCTTCCAACGCAAAGCAGATGAAAACGAACATCTCTTTGGCTCCGTTTCGGAAGCAGATATCGCAAAAGCTTTGGCTGAAAAAGGAATAGAAATTTCCAAAGCATTCATTAGTATGGAAAAACACCTGAAAGAAATTGGTAGCTTTGACGTGGAAGTTGTTTTCACTCCCGAAATCAAAGCCGCTTTGAAAGTGACCATTGATAAGGAGTAAATTAGTTAAAAGGGAGGTAAACCTTGAAGAAAATTATAAACATAATCGGATGGATAGTATTGTTACTGGCTTTTGCTTCATTGGGTTTCTCATCCGATGATCCGATATTCGGTTTTTTCTTTTATCTGGGATTCTTTTTAGTTGTATTTCTACTTGTTTTCTTATACACCAAAAACCATCAAAGAAGAAAAGAGTCAAACCCGAAAAACATCTTGATGATACATAAAATTCTGGGAATCATTTTAATGATCATAGCTGTTTTCAGCCCGAATATCGCACTGAAAAACATCCAGTTACCATTCACGATCAATCTCATCATCTTAGTCATAACTCTGGTATTGATCATTCTGGCTATTTTAGCTATAAAACTGATAAATCAGTCGGGTATACTCAAACTGATCGGATTGCTTTTACTGATCGTTTTATCGGCTGTTCCCGCGATGTTTGCCAACACCTATCTGGAAGAATACTTCCCCAATGCTTACAATGCTTTAGGAACGACCTACTGGGCAGTTCTGTCGGTGGCAATTTTCTCTTGGTGGGGTTTATCTCTTTTTTCTAAAAAGGATTAGGCTTTCCGCCTGAGAACAGATGGAACTGGCACGTCCCGGTAATGCCTGGCAGCAACTGGTGTTTCGCCTTGCCGGAGAAGATAAGCATGATTTCGTGGTGCTGGCTTTCGGTTGGAAGAAAATAGTCGGAAAATTATTAGCCGAAAGAACCAGTCTGCAAAAAGTCGATAATCAGGTGCTTTTTGTGTCTGTTACGAATAACGTCTGGATGCAGGAACTCGTTCTCAGGAAAGCTCAAATTTTGGAAGATATCGCTAAAATTCTCAAAATCAAACTGGCGGATGTGGTGTTTTTTATTGGGAAAGAAGACAGAAAAATCAGGATATAAAATGGTAAAAATAGCACCTTCGTTGCTTTCAGCCGATTTTATGAATCTGGCGAAGGAAATCGAGGCAGTACAAAAAGCCGGTGCGGATATACTGCATCTGGATGTGATGGATGGTCATTTTGTGCCCAATCTCACATTCGGATTGCCCATTATCAAACAGATCAAAGAGATTGCAGCCATTCCGCTCGATGTACATTTGATGATTACCAACCCTGCCAACTATCTGGAAATTCTGGGTAAATGGAACATCGAATATGTTTCTTTCCATCAGGAAACGGAGTTTCATATTCACCGGCAAATTCATGTGTTGAAGAATGCCGGTGTGAAAGCGGGAATTGCTTTGAATCCGGCAACGCCTGTCGAAAGCATTTTTCCCGTTCTTCCCGATCTGGATTTTGTGCTTCTGATGAGTGTGAATCCAGGTTTTGGCGGACAAAGTTTCCTGCCATTGGTATATGATAAAATCCGTAAATTGAAGCAGCAAGCTGAGATTTGTAATCCGAAACTTGAAATCGAAGTGGATGGCGGCGTGAATAATCAAAACGCTTCCGAATTGATTGCGAACGGCGTCGATATTCTGGTCGCCGGCTCATATGTTTTCGGAAGCGATAACTATCGCGCTAAAATTGAAAGTTTAAAATAGGAAGCGGCATGTTCAACAGTCTCTCAGAAAAATTCGATAATATATTTCGCAAACTGAAAGGTCAGGGAAAACTTTCCGAGCAAAACATCAAAGATGCGATGCGGGAAGTGCGCCGTGCTTTGCTGGAAGCCGATGTCAACTTCAAAGTAGTGAAGGAATTCATCGATGAGGTAAGCCGCAAAGCCATTGGTACGGAAGTGATGAAAAGCCTCACTCCCGGACATCAGGTTGTAAAAATCGTTCATGAACAACTGATCGAATTGATGGGTAGCCAAAGCCTGAAAATAAGACTGCATGACAACCGCTTGAACAAAATCCTGCTGGTAGGATTGCAGGGTTCCGGAAAAACCACGACTTGCGCCAAACTGGCAAATAAGCTCCGCAAGAACGGGATTAATCCAACTCTGGTGGCTTGCGATATATATCGTCCTGCCGCTATTCATCAGTTACAGGTTTTGGGTAAGCAGCTCGATCTTCCAGTCATCGCCGATGAAAAATCCAATAACGTAATAAAAATTGCCAAGAAAGCAATCAAAGAGACGGAAAATACCAACGCTAACCTGTTGATATTCGATACAGCCGGACGTCTGCATATCGACGAAAAGCTGATGAAAGAACTCAGAGAACTGAAAAAATTACTGAAACCGGATTACATTTTCTTCGTTGCCGATGCCATGACCGGGCAGGATGCCGTGAACGTGGCAAAAGAGTTTAACGATCAACTGGAATTCGATGGCGTTATTTTAACCAAAATGGATAGCGATGCCCGTGGTGGTGCAGCTCTTTCCATCAAAGCCGTCACCGGCAAACCGGTTGCCTTCGTGGGTACCGGAGAAAAGATTTCCGAGATCGAGGAATTCTATCCCGACCGCATGGCAAGTCGCATTCTGGGTATGGGCGATGTACTCAGTCTGATCGAAAAAGCTGAACAAACCATCAATGCGGAAGAGGCAGAAAAACTCGCCAAAAAGTTACAAAAAAATCAGTTCACCTTCACGGATTTCCTTTCCCAACTGCAACAAATCCAAAAGATGGGACCATTAGATCAACTGATGGGAATGCTTCCCGGTATGGGCGGCAAAGCAATGAAAGATATGAAAGTGGATGAGAAAGAGATCAAACACGTGGAAGCAATCATTTATTCCATGACTCCGCGTGAACGCGAAAAACCAATGATAATCAACGGCAGCCGCCGTTTTCGCATCGCCAAAGGCAGCGGTACTTCCATCCAGGAAGTTAACCGGCTGTTAAAGCAATTTGAGCAAATGAAAAAGATGATGAAAAGTTTCAGCAATCCCAAAGCCTTCAAAGGCATGAGATTGCCTTTTTGAGAGGAAAAAGCAACATGCGGAATGATGAATTTGCGCCTCTTTCCAAGTTAATAACTTATTCATTATCGGACGGTTACCAAAAATTGCTTGACTTGAAATGAGTAGAAAAAAATTAATCCATGTTATTATGAATAATAATTCTTGGAAAAAAGATAAGGAGTTGAAATGGTAAAGCTTAGGCTTAGAAGAATGGGCTCGATAAATAAGCCCTTTTACAGAATTGTTTCTTTAGATTCTCGCAAAAAAAGAGATGGTGCTTATCTCGAATCAATCGGATATTATGATCCGAAAACCGAACCACTTACTTTACAGGTGGATACGAATAGAGCACTTTACTGGCTTGGCGTCGGCGCTCAGCCATCCAATACAGTTCGTTCCCTGTTGAAAAAAGCAGGAATAATGGAGAAATTTCACGAATCGAAATTAGCTGCTGCCGAAATGAAAGAAGAAACAGAACCAAAGAAAAAAGCTGTAGAAAAAGTGGAAGTATCAAAAGAAGAAAAAAATGTTGAACAACCCAATGCGGAAACCGAACCTATCGTAACAGAGGAAGTTAAACCGGAGGAGTAAACTAAAGAAAAGGAGGTTGCAATGAAAGAACTCATTGAATTTATCGTTAAAGCTTTAGTAGATGATCCTGCCGCAATAGATATCAAGGAAGTTGCCGGTGATAAAATCACCATATTTGAATTACGCGCTTCCAAAAACGATATCGGAAAAATTATTGGGAAAAAAGGCCGCACTGCCAGCGCTATTCGTACTTTGATGAACGCAATTTCTGCCAGACAAGGCAAAAGGGCGGTTCTGGAAATTATCGAATAAATGCAAATATCCGATCTTGTTGCCATCGGCAAACTGGGTAATTCTCTGAACAAGAAAGGATATATCCCGTTTTTTGAATTTGATGATTTCCGGCATTTTTTGTTGGAAGATGTATTTTTGCTCTTTACAGATAATAGAGTGAGATATGTGTCCATTACGGACATAGATAATAAAGGAAATCTCCGGTTCGACGACGAGGAAATTACCCGTGAAGCCGCTCAGGATGGTGATGTACAGGTGATGATCGCCAAAGCTGATTGGGGAAACAAAATGCAGGAAATCGGCTTGCCGGTTCTCGTTGGAAAAGCTGTTTATTTGAAAAAAGAATATCTGGGAAAAGTCATCGATGCTTTTTTTAACGGTGCCCAACAGGTCATGGTTATCCTCGATCAGAATGAGAAGGAATTCATGGTTCCTTTTGTCGATCATTTTATCGTTAAAACCGAGTCGGAGAAAATCTTTTTAAAGAATATCGAAGGACTGATCGATCTGTGAAAATCCATGTTTTGACGCTCTTCCCTAATATGTTTACCAACTTTCTGCAGGAAAGCATGGTCGGCATTGCCATCGAGCAAAACGCGATCGAAGTAACACTAACCGACATTCGCGACTTTGCTCACGATAAACATCGCACCACGGACGATTATCCGTACGGCGGCGGAGCGGGCATGGTGATGAAACCGGAACCGCTTTTCGAGGCGATCAATCAGGTGAAACTGGATCGTGATATTCCCGTGATCTATTTTACGCCACAGGGAAAGCTGCTGAAGCAACCGGATATTACCGCATTCAGCGAACTGGACGAAGTAATTCTGCTCTGCGGTCATTACAAAGAGATCGATCAACGCATTCGGGATAGCATGGTAACGGAAGAATTTTCCATCGGAGATTATGTGCTTTCCGGCGGAGAAATTCCGGCGATGGTTTTCATCGATGCTGTGGCACGTTTGCAGGAAGGTGTCTTGGGCGATATCGATTCGGCACTCACCGATTCACATCAGAACGGAATGCTGGGTTGTCCGCATTACACGCGTCCCCCGGAGTTTATGGGTATGGAAGTACCGGAAGTTTTGATTTCCGGCAATCATAAAAAAATAGCGGAATGGCGGGCTGAAAAAGCTCTGGAAATTACCCGCCGAAACAGACCGGATCTTTTGAACGATGAAAAATAATCTTTACGTCGGATTGGTTCATTATCCCGTACACAATAAGTTTGGCGAAGTGGTTACCACTTCCATCACCAATCTTGATATTCACGATATTTCCCGCAGTTGCGTTACTTTCGGTGTAAAAAAATTCTTTATTATCAATCCGTTGGAATCACAAAAACAAATGTATGAACGGATCACAAATTTCTGGAAAACAGAGATTGCCCAAAGATATAATCCCGATCGGGTAAATGCTCTTTCGGTCATTGATTATGCGTTTGATATCGAGTCCGTTCAACAAAAAATAAATTCACAGGAAGAAGGCTGTCTGACTATCACAACAACAGCTATGAAGCTTGAGCATCAAATCGTCGAGAGCGATCTGGCCGGTTTCGATAAACCTATCCTGCTCCTTTTCGGAACGGGTAACGGTCTCGCCAGCCAGGTTCACGAACTTGCCGATTATGTTTTGGCGCCGATAAAGGGGAAAGGCAATTATAATCACCTTTCCGTGAGAAGCGCTGTAGCTATTTATTTGGACAGACTGACTTCCGACAAATAAAGGAGGAGACTATGGACATAGTTCAGGAAGTTGTAAAAGATCAGTTAAAAACCGATATTCCGGAATTCAGAGTTGGTGACACGATTAAAGTTCATTACAAAATCAAAGAAGGCGCCAAAGAAAGAATTCAGGTGTTTCAGGGTATTGTCATTCAACGCCGCGGAGCACAAATATCCCAGACTTTCACAGTTAGAAAAATCAGTAACGGTATTGCTGTCGAGCGTATATTCCCGCTTCATTCACCCAATATTGACAAAATCGAGGTTGTTCGATTTGGTCGTGTTCGCCGTGCTAAACTGTTCTATCTGCGAAAAGCAACCGGTAAAGCAGCTCGTGTTAAAGAAAAAAAGAGATACTAAGACATATAAAAAGGGAAGCTATCCGCTTCCCTTTTTTTATTGCTGTTCAATTTGTTAAATCAAGACACTTCAATTCAATGATAAATTTTGCCCCGCAGGGTTGATTGTCCTCCACCCGAATCTGCCCACC
>DAISYT010000018.1:0-14029 GCA_036825175.1 Candidatus Cloacimonadota bacterium | reverse complement strand
ATTTCAATATTAACCAATAATTCAGGATTATTTACTTTTGAAGATTCTATATATTATGGAGGGAATCATACTTCATTATATATAACTCAGATAGATAATAATAATTCGTATGACATCATTACAGAATATTATGATGATGTTGGAAATTTAGGATTGGGTATTATGTTTGATTTTTATGATAATTTGTATGAAAATCATTTCTTTTTGAATAATGGTTCGGGATATTTTAAAATTGGTGATATCGATTCAGATGATGATATTGATGTAATATTTTATTGTAATCCTTTTTTTTTCTGGGGTTATATTATTAATTCCGGATTAGGGCAATATTCAAATCCGGTATATTATAACTTAGAATATCCACCAACAGATATTGATGTCGGAGATTTGAATGCAGATGGGAGAGACGATATAGTAATTAGTGGTCAAGAAGTAGAAATATATTTCAGTTATGAATCAGGTTTTGATTGCTATCAATTGGGATATCAAGAATTAAGCGTTCGGATTACAGACGTGGATAGTGATGGAGATAATGATGTTATTGGTTTAGCAAGCGCTCTGGGAGCTACTATGATTACAATATATGAAAACTTTGGAAATAGTAATTTCTATGAGCATGATCCGTTTTATTTCCAATCGGACACAGGTTATTTACAAGTATCTGATTTAAATAATGATAGCTTACCAGATTTAATTTGTTCAGGCTGTTACAATGATGGCATTTATATATTTTATAATAATGGCGATTTCGATTTTTCTGAACCACAATTTTTTTATACCGGTGAGGATACCAGAAAGGTACATTGTGATGATCTGGATAATAATAATTACAATGATATAATCGCATTAACTCATTATACTGTTGCACCTGATTATGGAAAACTGCACATTCTGTTTAATGACGGTACCGGCAACTTCGTGGAAGAGCCGCAGGTTGGAACAAATGAAGAATGTATAATCGATAATAACCAATGCAAATTAACAAATTATCCTAATCCTTTTAATCCAACCACAACAATCTCCTTTAGCTTGCAAACCGAATCAAAAGTCTCTATTGCCATTTATAACGTGAAGGGACAGCAGGTAAAACATCTTATAAACGAAAAGCGTACTGCTGGATTACATACAATAGAATGGAATGGCAAAGATAACAACAATAAATCGGTATCATCAGGAATTTACTATTACAAGATTTCATCAGGCAAAGATTCAGCAATAAATAAAATGTTGCTTCTCAAATAAGCATTAGTTTTATTTGTCTCATCCTATTAGTCTCTCTCCTTCGAGGAGAGGGACTTAGGGTGAGGTGAGGTTTTATGAAAACAAGAATTTTATGTTTAATTTTAAGTTTTTTTTTCTTTAAACTATTTTCAATTCAGGTAGGTGGTCATATCATAGAGGACACAACTTGGAATCCTGTTAATAATCCATACGAAGTAATGGAAATACTATATGTAGATTCAGATGTTACATTGACCATATTACCGGGAACGGAGATAAGAGTAAGCGGAGCATCTTGCACATCATGGCAGGAATTTGACCAGAATTTCTGGCTGTACAGCGGAGAGTCAGTTGCAAAGTTTATCCAGGTCGATGGTAGAATCATAGCTGAAGGTACAGAGCAGGATAGTATCATATTTACTCGTTTGCAGGATGATCCGAATTACAATTGGGGAACAATTAATATTACAGAAAATGCTGAACATTGTATCTTTAAGTATTGCAAAATCGAGCATATCAGTGCAATTGGTCTTGCTCTCAGTAATATCTCCAAAGGATTATCCTTTTACAATGGTAAAGGTTCTATTCGAAATTGTACTTTTCTAAATCATGCTGTTGGCATTAGCTCTAATTCTTCAACTGAATACATGGAGATTATTGATAATAGTTTTATAATAAATTCAAATATAAATCCATTTTTACTCATAACATGGACAGACCATATTGTTACTTATCGAGATGAATCTATTTATTCACCAGCACTGCTTATTTGTCATAATGTTTTCGATGGTTATGATGAAACTTATTGGGTAGCAATATCTCGAAAAACTTCATTTGCCTTCAACATAATTTCAGATTGTTACAGAACTTCAGCCAGAAGCCATTATTATAAAAATACTTTCATAAATTGTGAATATGGAATTAGGACAGGTTATGTTGGTGATTCTCTTTATATAAAGCAAAATAATTTTATTGGTGGATATAATGGTGTTGATATTGATGATGCTTATGTGGAGATTAGTGATAATTATTTTGAGGGGTGTAATTTGGATTCAGGTTTAGACTCTTCTGGAGAAGTTTATAATAATATTATATATTATGGTTCATTATATTCTACAAGTTATTTAATAGTTTGTAACAATGTTACTTATAATGGGACAACAGGTATAATTGTAACCTATAGAAATGAAATAAATTCAAATAACATTTCAATAAATAATCAATATGCCTTTGGGGGTTATTTCAATGGCTACTACAATAATTGTATTATACTTGCAAATGAAGAATTAACACAATATGGAGTATCAAGTAACCCCATCTTCCGCAATTGCATAATCGATTTTGAATTAGAATATCCACTTATAGACGGAGGTGGAAACATTATTGTAGATTCCTTACAGACACAATCAATTTTCGAGGATATCCAAAACGGAGATTTCCACCTGACACCTGGCAGTATTGCCATAGATGCCGGTTTCGATACACTTGGGTATTATTATCCATTCGATCTGGATTACAATCACAGAGTCTGGGATGGAGACGGAAACGGAACAGCTATCATCGATATCGGTCCTTATGAATACGGTGCTCCTGCTTTTGGTGGTATTGAGGGCATTACATTCGATCCTATTACCGGAGATTTTGTAGATTATGTCCTCATAAAAATAAATAACGAACCAGGTGAATTTACTTTTTCGGATAGTATCGGCTACTATCAATACAAACTTCCTGTTGGAGTTTACGATATTTATGCAGAGCGTGTGTTTTATGATGATACGGTTGAATATCAAATCGAAGTGGTCGATGGTCAGTTTACTCAACTCGATATTCCAATGTGCGAGACAGTCAATGTTCAAAATTATGAGATAATTCCAATAGCTAATGATTTTAATCTAAGTAATTACCCTAATCCTTTTAATCCCACAACCACTATCTCTTTTTCAATCCGAAATGATATTAAAACGGAATTATCCATTTTCAATATCAAAGGTCAAAAGATAAAAACTCTAATATATGATCAACTGTCAAAAGGTAAACACTCAATTGTTTGGTTAGGATGTGATCAAAACGGTCATAAAGTGAGTTCCGGTATATATTTCTATAAACTAAAAGTAGGCAACCAAGAATCCGTAAAACGAATGCTTCTTTTGAAGTAATTTGAAGATGATGGTGTATAACAAACGTGCCCACAATCAGCAAGCAGAAAAGCAAGTAGAATCGTGGCGCACGTCAACCATTATACACCATCTTGTTAATAAAGGAGTTGCCTATGATTGATTAATTAAAGGTCTCGTATATCGAGTCAGATACTCGGTAATTAACTTTGAAAAATTTAATACCTACAAAACAAAAAAATGGAGGTTTTGATGTACGCTGCACGCTTTAAAACCGCACTGGTCGCTCTGACCATTTTAGTAACACTGCTTATTTCATCTGCAATTTTCGCAGATTGTGATATGATGGCAATGATCGCAAAAAAAGGAACTTATATTTCTTGGTTAAATACATCATCAGGTAACTTTAATGATCCATATGATTTTTTCACCTGGCAGAAAGCAAGATCAAATAATAATACTTACAAAGTCAATAATGATGGATATGGCGTTATCTATTATCCCGAAGATGGAACTTTTAATGCAAATACCCAAAGTTGGTATCAGAAAGATGATTATCCTGAAGTTGATCCTCCAGCTACTCAATATTATCCTTATGAAACATTCTATACAAGTGATGGTACCTCTTATTCGGTTACGACTCCATGGGGCTGGACTTCTGATTGGCAGGATGAATTAGATACTGCAGAAATACATATCATGGATGATGAAACTGAAGCTTCTATAGTTTTAGCACATGCGCGACAAGGATCAACGGGTGAAGGTAATCATCCTTTTCGGTTTATTTATACTAATCCGCAAACTGAAGAAGTAATAACATTTACCTTCATGCACAATGGTACGCTTAATGGAACGATGAAATCAGAAATTAAAACATTTCTCTGTACAGTTGATATTGATGGTGGTACTGATAACTGGTTCAATCTACATCCTTTAAATTGGTTGCCAAACCCATACAGCGCTGTCCTTAATGACTTTATTGATAGTGAATTATATTTTCATTATATCATGTATCATCTTACAGTGGATGATGATACTTGGAATCAAATCAGCATCAATAATGGTGATATTATTCCACGTTTATACAAAGCATTAAATGATCTTGATGAAAACAATGTAGATGTTCAGACATATCTACGAAATGTCAATTATAACGGTGTTGTTGGTGCTGGTAATTATTCTGCAAATTTCGTTTTATCCGATGGTAAAAATATATATGCTTTTCGAAATGATGACGATTCTGATCATAGTCTCGGTATTGAAGAAAACGGTGGGTTCATTGGAATTCGAACATTAGGTAGTGGTTATTATGATGAATTATCGGTATGTGAACTGGCTGTTTTTACTCCATATGGATATCCTCATGGATTTGATACTGATTATAATCCAACTAGAATAACTAATTTTTTACTGCCAGACGATAATTACCAGCCATTAGTTTTTAAAAAAGGTACAATAACTCAAGACTTAGATCATTCCATTGAAAATGAAAATGAATCACGAGTATGGATTACAGGAAATATTACAATAAATTCAGATATTGATATTGTGAATGGCACTGAAGTCGGTGTTCTCGCCCATGTCATAATTGAAATAGACGGTGCTACTCTTACAATTGAAGGTGGAGCCGCTCTTCACCTAAACCATGCTTCTACAATAGATGTTGTTGGTTCCGATTCTGAATTATACCTCGATTGGGGTAGTAAGATCACTGGTGCACATGGTGGTTGGTATGAACAAGTACCTCCAGGTCATATAGCGGGTAATGAAGAATGGATTTCCGGAGATCGCATTATTGTACAAAATGGAGGATTAATTACAACCGGAGATGATCAAAATCCTGGAGATGAAATTACCATAGCTTCAAGTTCAGGTGAATTATGGGATGGTATATATATCACTAACCCAACAGATATTTCACCTTATTGGTTTGTTAATTGTAATATAACCGGAATATGCGATCTTGTAATGCAGGGAAGTGTAAGACCATTTGCTTCAATCAATTTCTATGAGACAAACTTCCATGATAATGTGCAATTACTTGTTCGCGATCGACATACTCTGAACGTAGATGATTGTGATTTCACAGATAACTCTTGGGGAATAAGAGTTTTCAATTCTCCTGCAACTATTGAGTATTCAACCATCACAGGAAATGGAACAGGTATTAATATGAATTATAGCGGAGGTGAAAACTCTACAATAAAGTATTGTGACATAAATGATAATGATGGAAATGGTTTTGTGTTTAGAGACAGAGAAATAGATTTCCAAAACAATAATGTTCAAAATAATAACTATCACGGCGTTATGGCATATTCTATAGGCTCATTTTCGCATTTCCTAGTGAATGGAAATTATAGTATTTCTAATAATGGATGGGCTGAGTACGGTGGATACGAAGATAGTTACACATGGGCAAGTTGTGGAAACAATATCTCAGATGATAATTATATATATAGTACTGATAAGTATATTTTGAAGGTCTTTGGTTGGCAAACCGGAGATGATCCTGTAGATGTCTATGGTAATAATATCATTCACACAGCTTCTGAACGTTTCTATCCAAGTATAAATGCTTTTAATTTTGGAGTTGAGATACCTGATGAGAAAATGATGTTCGATGCAGCATCGGAGGATATGAATTCAAGAAATTATACAGCAGCAAGAACTACTTTTGAAGATATAATAGCAGTCTATCCTGAGTCAATCGAAGCAGCAGCTTCTTTGCAGAAAATATATTTTATCGAGAACTACACAGATCAAGATTATGATGATTTGTTGGTTTACACGGAAAACATTACAGCATTGGAAGGAAGCACATTATACAGAGTAAAGCGTGACGTAACAACCAAAATATACATGCAAAAAGAAGAATATGATACTGCAATTGATCGACTTGAAACTGTAATTGCAGATCCCGCAGACGAGATAGAGCTAACTGATGCATTAATCGATGAAGCATATTGCTATGTAAAACTCGTAGAAGAAGGTAGTAGAGCACTACCAACACAATGCACTTTAAAACCGGAAAACTTTAGAGAGTTCCAGCAAATTGTTTCTGAGTTGGATAACAAATTATTCCAAAACGAAGAGCCAGATATTGTAGATATTGTTCATGCAAATATAGTCCTATCCAACCACCCGAATCCTTTCAATCCCATCACTACTATAAATTATTCAATACCGCAAGACAGCAAAGTAGAACTTTCAGTTTACAATATGAAAGGTCAAAAAGTTAATCAACTTGTAAATGAACATTTAGAAGCTGGTCAACATACAGCAGAGTGGAACGGAAAAGACTTTAATAATAAATCGGTAGCATCAGGTCTTTACTTCTACAAAATCTCTGCCGGTAAAGATACAGCTATGAAAAAGATGTTGCTTCTCAAATAAGCATTTGCTTTATTTGTTTCATCCTACTTTTCCCTCTCCTCCCGTGAGAGGGATTTAGGGTGAGGTGAGGTATTTATGAAAATTAACATTTTATCTTTGTTCGTTATTCTTTACATTCTAAATTCTTCATTCCTAATTCCTAATTCCTCAATTGCATACGCAATTGAAGTAGGTGGACACCTTACCGAAGATATAACATGGTCACCAGATAACAATCCTTATCTTGTTACTTCTGGCATCTATGTAGATGCAGATGTTACTCTTACGGTTAATCCTGGAACAATAGTTAAATTCAATTCTGATTTTTACGATGATATTGGTGACGATCAATTTTATTTTCACAATGGAGAGGAGCCTATTGCAAAATTTATCCGCGTAGAAGGTAGGATAATTGCCGAAGGAACAGAGCAAGATAGTATTATTTTTACACGTATGCAGGATGAAGAATATTATCATTGGGGCTCGATCTACCTACCTGAAGGATCAGAACAAAGCAGCTTTAAGCATTGTGTATTTAAATTTTCAGCTTTTACAGGTTTTTCCATATCAGAACAACCCAGAGCTGCTTTAGCAATATGGAATGGATCTGCAAAAGTTGAGGAGTGTTGTTTTATTGATAATGATAGAGCTGTCAGCATTGAAAAGAATGTAATTGATATTTTACTGAAAAGCAGCAATTTCGATTATGATGAGTATTTTCATCCCAATATCATGAATAATTGTGGCAATAGTTTCATAATGATTAGGTACATTTTTGGAATTGATGAAGGAAAGCCATTGATAACCGAAAATACTTTTATTCATGGAAAAGCATTACATACTAGCAAGTCAGTATTATTTGTATCAAACAATATTGATCTGGTTCCTTTTAATCGGGTTGCAACAAACATAGCATGCGAATATGGAGAAAGCTATTGTTTTGATAATTATTTTGGTAGTTGTTCTAAAGGAATTGATGCTGGCATGAATGAAACTGAAAGCATATACATAAGAGGTAATCACTTTGATACTAATGGTGGATATGGTATTGATATTGATGATGCCTATGTAGAAATCAGTAATAATTATTTTGAAGAATGTGAAATAAATTCAGGGATAAATAATACAGGTAAAGTATATAATAATTATTCTATCAATGGTAGTATTAGAGTACCTGGATTTCTTGAAGTTTTTAATAATATATCAGTATATGGAAATAGTATTGGAATAGAAGCAAGTTGGAGAAATATTTCATGCTATAATAATCTTGCTCTTTATAATGAATATGCTATTGGAAGTGGAGGTACACTAACGTATAATAATAATATAATAATAATGAGTAATGAGTTAAATAATTATCCTTTATCCGGTAATCCTATCTTCCGCAATTGTATAATCGATTTTGAATTAGCCTATCCACTCATCGACGGTGGAGGAAACATAATTGTCGATTCGCTGCAGGCACAGTCTATTTTTGAAGATATTCAAAACGGTGATTTTCACTTAACCTCAGGAAGCATTGCCATTGATGCAGGTTTAGATACACTTGGTTACTGTTATCCCTTCGATCTGGATTTCAATCACAGAATTTGGGATGGAGATAACAACGGATCTGCCATTATCGATATAGGTCCTTACGAATACGGTGCTCCGGCCTTGGGTGGTATTGAGGGCATAACTTACGATCCAATCACCGGTTTGTCGGTGGATTACGTTCTCATTAAAATAAATAACATTGCAGGTGAATTTACATTCTCCGACAGCATCGGAAATTACGAATACAAACTTCCTGCTGGTGTCTATGATATTTATGCTGAACGAGTCTTCTACGATGATGCGACAGAATATCAAATCGAAGTATTCGATGGTGAGTTTTCAACTCTTGATATTCCAATGTGTGAGACCGTTAATGTTCAGAATTATGAGATAATTCCACCAAAAAATGATTTTAATTTATGTAATTATCCTAATCCATTTAATCCAGAAACAACTTTAGTGTTTTCAATTCAAAATGATTCTGATGTTGAACTTACAATCTTCAATATTAAAGGACAGAGAATAGCAACTTTAATCAATGAGAAAATGCAAAAAGGTAAACACTCAATTATTTGGTCAGGGTGTGATCAACATGGTAATCAAGTAAGTTCGGGCATTTATTTTTATAAACTAAAAGTAGGCAACCAAGAATCCGTAAAACGAATGCTTCTTTTGAAGTAATTTAAAGATGATGGTGTATAACATACGTGCCCACAATCAGCAAGAAGAAATGCGAGTCGAGTCGTGGCACACGCGAAACATTATACACCATCAAATGAGATGAGGAGTTGCCTATGATTGAATTAGTCTAATCCTCGTACATCGAGTCGGATACTCGGTAATTAATTTTGAAAATTTTTATACCCACAAAACAAAAAATGGAGGTTTTGATGTATACCGCACGTTTTAAAACCGCATTGGTCGCCCTGACCATATTCGTAACACTGCTTATTTCAACAGCAATTTATGCAAATTGTGACATGATGGCTATGATTGCTAAAGAAGGTCACTATTTATCTTGGATAAATTCAAGTTCACTTAGTTATACAGATTTGAAATATCCGTATGATTTTTTCGATTGGTTGAGAACTCGATCAAGAAATACAACTCCCAAAATTAATAATGATGGATATGGAATTATTTATTATCCAAAAGATGGAACCTTTGATGTAGAGAATCAAACTTGGTATCAAAAAGGTCCTACACCCGAAGATGACACATATTATACTGGCGGACAACAAGCTTGGAAAGATTCATTAGATTTAGCAGAACAAATAATAATGAATAACGATACTGAAGCCGCAATTGTTTTTGGACATGCAAGACAAGGTTCTACTGGAGAAGGAAATCATCCATTCTATTTCGTCTATCATGATTCAATAACCCAAGATTCAACAACTTATACTTTTATGCACAACGGAACAATACATGATTGATTCAAAAGTAGCATAAGAACATATTTGCAATCTTTACAAGTAAATGGTGTAGATTGGTTTCAAAAATATCCTTCAAACTGGTTAGGGACTAGCGCAACTACTGCCGCACTTGGTGATTTCATTGATAGTGAGTTGTACTTTCATTATTTAATGCTTTATATAATTGAAGCAAACGAGAATGGTTTAGACTTAGTCGAAGGTTTATATAATGCTGTAAATGAAGACTCTTTTTTATATCACATTAATCCAGACTCACTTTGTAATGTACAAGATTCACTTAGAAACACAACTGACGCTTATTCAGCAAATTTTATTCTATCAGATGGCAAAAATATATACGCTTTCCGAAATGATAACGACGACAATCATAGCCTCGGTATTCACGAAAATGATTCATTTGTTGGCATAAGAACTTATGGCAAAACAGGTGCGGGCGCTTATGGGAATGATTACGAATTAGACAAATATGAACTTGTTGTTATTACACCCTACGGAAATCCGCATGGTTTTGCAACAAATTACAATCCCACAAGAATTACAAATTTTATTCTTCCAAATGATAATTACCAGCCATTAGTTTTTATACAAGGTACAATTACTCAAAATTTTGATCATTCAGTTGAAAATGAAAATGAACCTCGAGTTTGGATAACCGGAGATGTAGCAATTAATACAAATATTAGCGTTGTTAGTGGTACAGAAGTAGGTGTACTTGATCATGTAAACATTGAAATTGATGACGCTACTTTAACAATTTGCAACAATGCAGCACTTCATCTTAATCATTCATCTGAAGTTATTATTGATGGAACAAATTCCGAACTCTTCCTCGATTGGGGCAGCACTATAACTGGGGGCACACCTATAACTTATGAAGCAACTCCCCCCGGTTATCCTTCAGGTGCCGAAGCAGCAATTCCCGGCGATCGCATTATTGCTCAAAATGGTGGAATAATTACTACGAGTGACAATTATATAAACCCTGGAAATACAATATATATTTCTTCAACATCTGATAATCAATGGGATGGTATTTTTATCCAAACTCCAGCAGATTCAACATATTGGTTTGTAAATTGTGATATATCCGGTATTCGTAAACTTTCTATTGAGAATATTTCTGAATCACAAAATATAGCAAATCTAAATTTGTATCAATCAGATTTTCATAATGCAGGTCAAATCATAGCAAGGGATGGACATATTCTATCAATAATTGGAGAAGACGATACTAATCGATGTAATATAGACAATAATCATTCTGCTCCAATAGTTGTTTATGATTCGCCGGTATACATCGATTGGTCGTCAATAGAAGATAATGGTTATGATGAAGACACCAATGAATTGCTAAGTTCGTATTGTGATGGAATGTCATTAAGCTATACAACAGGTTCAGGCTCATATATAACAAATACAATAGTACAAGGCAACACAGGATACGGAATTAGAATGTACGGGCAAGAAGTCGATATTGAAAACAATACAATAAGTAACAATAAGAAACATGGCTTATATTCCGGAATTGGGACTTTTGAGGAGTTGTCGGATAATACAATTCAAAACAATCTGTATGCTGAATATGTAAGTGTCCAGAATTCATACAATTGGTCTGGTAATGACAACACAATCGGTGATGATGCGATTAATGCTTCATATTATTATGATCAGTATATTCTGATGGCTTATCAATGGGATGAGGTTAATAATTCAATAGACGTCACCGGAAATCCAATTTCTTATGCAGACACTACACGTTTCTATCCTTATTTCATTGCTTTTGAATTTGATGAAGGTGAAACACCTCCCGAAAAAGAGATGCTTATAACCGCTCTCGATGAAATGGAAAGTGAAGATTATGAAAGCGCTGATTTGATTTTCCAGCAAATTATCTCAGATTATCCCGAATCATACGAAGCCGCAACTGCTGTAAGAGGTTTGTTATTGATCGAAAATTATACATTGAAAGATTATGCTGGACTCCGTTCTTTCATTGATAACATAAATATTGATGAGGAAACCTTCTTATACAAAGCAAAAGAAGATGTAAAAACAAAATCATTTATGAAAGACAAAGAATACGAAACAGCAATAGAGCGGCTGGAAATTGTTATAAATACATCTCCTGACCAAGATGAAGTAATACTTGCTATGATAGATGAGGGCTATTGCTATATGGAACTTGCCGAAAGCGGTGAGCGATCCTTACCTGCTGATTGTACAGTACAAACCAAAACTTTCAAAGAATACCAGGCTATGGTTAGAGAACTGGAATCACAATTCTCATTCTTCCCGGAAGAAGAAAATCAGAATATTACAACTGCGGCAGGCAGCATTCTTTCGTTAACAAACTTCCCAAATCCCTTTAATCCGGTCACAACAATTTCCTTTGATCTTGCATCCGAATCCAAAGTTTCTGTGTCTGTTTACAACCTGAAAGGTCAGAAAGTCAAACAACTTGTCAATGATCAACTTTCAGCCGGTCAACATACAATCGAATGGAACGGTACTGACGGCAACAACAAATCAGTTGCTTCCGGAATTTACTTCTATAAGATTTCAACCGGCAATGATACCGATATGCGAAAAATGTTGCTGCTCAAATAAGTGTAACTTCAGAAGGTTTTAGGGCTTCTTACTTTTTCGACCCTCCGAATGGTTTATCAATCAATCTCTACCCGCATTCTTAAAAATTGCGGGTAGAGACTCTTTATATTGACAAACAAAATTGAATTTTAGAAATTCGATATAGAAATTTTGAGAGAAGGTTGTATGAATAAGCAGATCAGTATTTTTATTCTTTTCATTTTACATTTTTCATTTTACATTTTTCATTCATCGATTGCTTTTGCAATCGAAGTTGGCGGTCACCTCACCGAGGATACAATCTGGAGTCCTGTCAACAATCCCTACCTGGTTGTCCATGATGTTTACGTAGATGATGACGTCACATTGACTATTTTACCGGGAACGGAAGTAAAATTTGCGGCGACCGAATTGGTCGAATATGACGATTTTTCAAAATTCATACATTATAATGGTTCCAACGAAGGCAAGATGTTATGGGTGGACGGCAAAGTGATAGCGGAAGGAACAGAAGATGAGCCGATCATCTTTACTCGTATCCAGGATTCCCTTTATTATCACTGGGGAGTGATCTATCTGAGGGAAAATGCCGACAGATGTGTTTTTAAATATTGTGATTTTTCCTACTCTGCCCGTATGATGATTTTGGTCGGTATTTTACCGGTTGGCGCTATCAGCATTTATAATGAAGAGAATATCATTGAAAACTGCAATTTCTACGATAATTTTGGTGGAGTATTTATGCAATTTTATCCACAGCAGATAATAATCAAGAACTGTGATTTTTTCAATATTCAAAATCTAAATATTAATGTCGCGGGATATGCCGACGGCGGAATAAGAATATCTGCAGGTGCATCTGATGAAGCAGGTGTAATTCTGGTGTCAGGTAACCGCTTCAGTGAAACACATGTATCAGTTTTTCACTTAGATGTACATCATGCCTGCCTTTATGCAGTTTACAATGATTTTATTTATCAAAGTGGTATAGATGCAGGTATGCATAATGAAAAATCATCGTATTTTTTTGAGAATGATTTTATAGGTTGCAGCGATGGAATTGATGGAGGTGGAGTTGGCGATTCTCTATTTATTCAAAGCAATCGTTTTATTTGTGCATATAACGGAATTGATATAAATGAAGGTTATGTGGAGATCAGCGATAATTATTTTGAAGGGTGTGGATTGACAACAGAGTTTGCAACTTCTGGTAAGGTTTATAATAATATATTAAATAATGGAGCTGCATACGGTCCTGGGCAAGTAGATTTTTTTAATAATATTTCTTATAATAATGAAAACGGAATTGGAATTTGTGCAACATTTCAAAGATTATCGTGCACAAATAATTTATCAATAAATAATCTGTATGCATTTGAAGCAAGTGAGTCTTTCGATAATTGCATTTTTATTGGTAATGATGAATTAGAACAATTTAGTGTAACCGGAACTCCTCTGTTTCGAAACTGCATAACAGATTTTGAAATTGAATATCCTCTCATTGACGGAGGAGGAAATATTATTATAGATTCAATGCAAACTCAATCTATCTTCGAAGACATTCAAAATGGTGATTTTCACCTTTCTCCTGGCAGTATTGCTATTGATGCGGGATTCGATACACTTGGTTATTATTATCCTTTCGATCTGGATTACAATCATAGGGTCTGGGATGGAGATAACAATGGAACAGCCATAATCGACATCGGTCCTTACGAATACGGTGCTCCGTCCTTGGGTGGTATTGAGGGCATAACTTAC
>DAISYT010000017.1:0-14642 GCA_036825175.1 Candidatus Cloacimonadota bacterium | reverse complement strand
GGGAATAATTTTAGTAACGGGGTTTTGGGTAATATAATGATTTTCTCCCAAAACCATAATATCATAAGTATTGGTAGGAGTTCCTTCTCCCTGATCAATACCATCATAAATCAATGTATTTGGATAAAATCCTTCTTTCACGACAAAAGATACCGTATCCGGATCTGAAACAATACCAGCCAGGTCGATCGCTTTTGCAATAAGGTAAGTAGAATCCTGAGCGATGCCGTTCATAATATTATCCAACAGTAAAGCAGGATAATCCGGATTTACATTACCCACTTTCACAAAATACTGTCCGACATCTTCCTGTCCTCTGGTGGAATACCAAACCGTCGAATCCAAATAGCCGTCTTCACCTTCGATCAGGTTGCCCAGCAGGTCTCTCTTTTCTAATCTGAATTCAAAGTAATCCGGTTCGTTGCCCACAAATTGGTCGTTATCAATGATATTGAACGTAAAAACTATTCCCGTACCGATCATTTCGCCATCGATAGCGCCCTTACTCGAACTGATTGTACAAATAGGTACGCGGGAAGTAACTTTGTAGTATTTACGGGCTATATCTGATTCTTCTTTATTATTATCTATACATTTAACTTCAAAAATATTAACAACCTGCGTGCTATCGCCATTTACATTCGCCGGGAAATTGATCACAGCATAAACCTGATCAGTCCAGATCGTTTTTTGGGTTGTCAATTCCAAAGGCATGGTTTCATCTGCGCCATCCTGATAATGGTATACCCAACCGTCTTCATCAATAACAGTATAATCAGGAACACCTACCAGGTTGCCGGCATTATCTGTATACGGTCTGAATTCACCGGTAGTTTCATCTTCATAACCAACTCTGAAGGCAAATTTGTCGACGGTTCCGTCAAGGTCATAAGCTTCCCAGTAAATTTTCTGCTGGAAAAGTAACGCTTCTCCTGATTGAGCAACTGCCGCCGAATCTACTCCTTCATACGAAGTAATTTCGATAAAGGGCTTTAAATTCTCATTGATTGTACCTTTTCTATCGCATGCAGTGAAAGCAAATACGATAACAGACAAAGTAATAATAAGAATTAATGCATTTCTAATTCTAGACATCAAATCCTCCCATATTATAATAAATATTATTATCTACTCTCCGAAGTAGCTTTTTAGTTACGAACCCATTTTCCGTCAATAAAATTATCGTTCATATGTCATTTTGATCGATTTCAATATATTTTTTAGCAACATGGCAGTCGTTACCGAACCAACTCCTCCGGGAACCGGGGTTATCATGGATGATTTTTCATAACACTTCTGATAATCAACATCCCCGACATATTTTTTTGCACCGGTGTCAGTAATAATCCGGTTCACTCCCACATCGATAATTACACAATTTTTTTTTATCATTTCCGCTGTGACAAATTCTGGCTGTCCGATGGCTGCCACTAAAATATCTGCCGTCTTTGTTACTTCTGATAAACTGGCAGTTCTGCTGTGACAAACAGTCACCGTGGCGTTTCCGGTTTCATTTTTCCTGATCAGCAAATTAGCCAGCGGTTTACCCACGACATTGCTTCTTCCCAAGATGACAACATGCTTACTATTCGTTTCGATTTTATAATACCTGATCATTTCCAGCACCGCAGCCGGAGTGGAAGGAATGAAACCTGCTTGTTCCAAAACCATATTACCGATATTGACCGGATGGAAGGCATCCACATCTTTGAACGGATCGATCGCCAAATTAAGAGCTGATTCGTCGAAATGTTGTGGTAAAGGCTTCTGCACAATGATGCCATACACATGCTTATCCAGATTTAATTCTGAGATTTTATCCAAAATTTCAGATTCGGATACCTGGGAATCGTATAACAGTTTTTGAACTTCGATTCCTACTTTCTTACCTTTCTTTACCAGATTTTGAGCGTAAAACTCGGAAGCAGGATCGTGTCCGATCAGAATGATGGCGAGTTTGGGAGTAAACGGATATTCTGCCAGTTGCTCTTTTATTTCTGTATAAATTTTACTGGCTACAGGTTTTCCCAACAATTCTTGCGTCATGAAATTTTCCTTCTGATCCTCTGAATAGAAATGGCTTTTCCCGTCTGTTCATCGAGTTCCAAAAAAACAGCGTTCAATTGCCAACCGTTTTGCGCTACGTCGTATCTTTGCGGAATGCCATTCAGCAGCTTTTCCAGAATGATTTTTTTCTCGGTTCCGATCACCGAATCGTGAGGACCGGTCATGCCTACATCGGTTATATAGGCGGTTCCTCCCGGCAAAATCTCTTCATCGGCAGTCTGAATATGGGTGTGCGTTCCCAGCAAGGCGCTTACTTTGCCATCGAGATAAAAACCCAATGCTCTTTTTTCGGCTGTGGCTTCGGCATGAAAATCCACTAAAATGTTTGGCGTTTGACTCTGTATTTCCGGTAGAATTTTATCGATAGCTTCGTGCGGGAAGCCAGCGGGAGACATGAATGCCTGCCCCACCAGACAAAGCAGAGCCAGTTTGCCATTGGCAACATCTAAAATAAAACTGGAAAAACCGGGAGATTGAGCCGGATAATTGAGCGGCTTAACAATGCGTTGCTCGGTTTTGATATATTCGAGAGCATTTTTTTGATCCCAAAGATGATTTCCACTGGTAAAGGCATCGATTCCGGCATGAAAAAGCTCCGTGGCAGTTTTTTCCGTGATGCCTCTTCCCTGCGCCACATTCTCACCATTGGCGATGACTGCATCGGTAGCGAATTCCCGTTTCAGATCGGTAAGACAGTCTTTGATAATCGCTCTGCCCGGTTTGCCAAAAATATCGCCGATAAACAGAATCTTCATTATTTGGCAACCGCTGTCTGACGTGTCTCTCTGATCACCATCACCTTTATCTGACCGGGATATTGCATTTCGGATTCGATTTTTTCCGCAATATCCGAAGCGATATAAGCAGTCTTTTTATCATCTACCGAAACGGGATCGACGATAATCCTGAGTTCCCTTCCGGCTTGAATTGCGTAGGATTTACTCACGCCTTCGATGGAATTAGCTATTTCTTCCATCTTGGTGAGACGTTTCATATAAGTTTCCAACATTTCACGACGGGCACCGGGACGGGCACCGGAAATGGCGTCCGCCACCTGAGTAATAACGGCATAAACGCTTTGATATTCCACTTCTTCATGATGAGCTTCGATGGCATTGATGATGATCTTACTTTCACCGTTTTTGCGAGCGATATTAGCTCCCAGTTTGGCATGAGAACCATCATATTCATGATCGATAGCTTTTCCCAAATCGTGCAGGAAACCGGCACGGCGCGCTATTTCCTGATCCAATCCGAGTTCGGTAGCCATAATGCCACAAATCCAGGCAGCTTCGATGGAATGCTGCAAGATGTTTTGACCGTAGCTGGTTCGGTATTTCAGACGACCGATCAGCTTCACAATATTGGGTGAAATATTATGGATATTCGTTTCCATGCAGGCTTTTTCGCCGATCTTCACCAAAGTTTCTTCCATTTCTTTGGCTGTTTTTTCGATCACCTGCTCGATTCTTCCCGGATGAATACGTCCATCAGAAATAAGTTTTTCCAGAGATAATCTGGCAACTTCTCGGCGTACCGGATCGAAACCGGAAAGCACGACTGCTTCCGGCGTGTCATCGATGATGAGATCTATACCGGAGGCTTTTTCAAAAGCTCTGATGTTTCTGCCTTCCCTGCCGATAATACGACCTTTCATTTCATCATCGGGAAGCGAAACCACAGAGACGGTGGATTCCGAAACATAATCTACCGACATCCTTTGAATAGCCGTAGCCAGAATGCCGGCGCTTAATTTATTCGCTTCGGCTTTGGTCTGTTCGGCGATTTGACGGATTTCTTTGGCAGCTTCGTTACGGGCTTTGTTTTTCAAATTGTTTTTCAGGATTTGCACGGCTTCTTCTCTGGATAATTTGGCGATCTCGGTAAGTTTTTGATTCTGTTGTTCCAGTAATTCATCCAGTTCGATTTTTTTCTGTTTGATTTCCACTTCCTGAATTTTGATCTTCTTTTCTAATTCCTGAAGTGTATTTTCCTTACGATCGAGATTTTCCAGCCGTTTATCCAATTTTGCCACTCGTTCATTATATTCTTTTTCCAGAACATAAATCTCTTTTTTACGGTTGTTGATCTCATCTTCATAGCCTTTCTGGATTTTGAACCATTCTTCTTTGGCTTCCAGTTTGGCAGCTTTTTTTTGATTCTCCACTTCTATTTTGGCATCTTCGATAATCTTCTTGGCAAGCTCGGTCGATTTGAGAATGTTCTGATCGGAAACGGACTTTTTGACTAAATTTATGATGAACATCAAAGCCACGCCGGCAACAAAAGCGATAAAAGTAAAAATGTATATATTCATTATAACCTCTCCACAGTAGTTTATATAAACCCGCGATACCGTGTATCAATGTTAACTCGAACCACTAAACAATAGTGGATGTCTACCTTAATTACTTTACAGACCCGAATCGTGTCCGGTTTGTGCGCCGTAAATGGCTCGACTTCCGATAACATATTAGTTCAGAAACATAATAATATCACGCATACCGCAGGCATTAAATTCTAATTAATGACCCGCATCACACTTATAAATTTGTGATGTGATCTTCAGACATCACATCGCTGAGCAATCGATTGATCAACTCAGATTCGTCGTCCAACTTTTTGTTTTTTTCTTTTTCAGTAAAGTATTTTTGAGTAATGATGAGCGAATACATGACGTAAAGTTTCATTTGATCGACCGTATTGAATCGCTCATTCAGTTCTTTCAGCTGTTCTTCCAAATATTTAGCTGTCTTTTGTAATTTTTCCGGTTCATCGCTCCGAAAAAAATATTTTTTTCCCAAAAGAACAACTTCCACCGATTTCATTTTTCTATAATTCGTTCATCTGTTCGAAAATGCTGTCGATTTTAGCTGAAGCTTCCTTCATTTTGTGATCGTAATTTTCCAGTTGATCACGTAATTTCTTATTCTCTGCCTGCAAAAAATCGATCTCATCTTTTTGTTTCTGGCAGTCAGCTTCCAGTTCGATCAGTTTTTCGCTGTTCTTGATTTTGAAGTCACGCAGTGCGGCTGCTTCCTGATCGAGTTCGGCTTTTTCCAGCTTCAGATCGGCGTGAGTGTTTTTCAATTCTGTGTAATTATTTATCAGTCTCTGAATTTTTTCATTCAAAGTAAGATTTTGTGTTTCTTCCATTTTCTACCTCATTTCGATGTGGAAATCCTGTTTCAATTTGTTTATCACATTTTGGAAGATTTTGTTCACCACCTCATCGGTCAGGGTTTTCGTGTCGGAACTGAACACGACGCTGAAAGTGAGGCTATGAGAACCTTCCGGAATATTTTTACCGGTATATTCATCGAACAATTCGACTTGGGAAATGATGCCGGGATTGATCGCTTTGATCGTTTTGGCGATATCTTCATATTTCACGTCTTTGGAAATGATGAAGGAAAGATCGCGCAATACAGGCGGGAATTTCGGGATGTCCCGGAAAACGGGATCGGCAAACTGACAGAAAGCAAAAACGTCCGTCAGATTCAGATCGAAACTATACACCGCCTGCTCGATATCGAAACTTTCCAAAACCTTTGGATCGAGCTTTCCCAAATTTCCCACTTTTTTGTTACGAATGAAAATATCGGCAGCCATACCGGGTTGGAAATAACTTTCACTGCTTTCTGCAAACTTTATTTTGGTTAATGCCAGACTTTCCAAAATCTCTTCGATCACACCTTTCATATCGAAGAAATCGGTATCCACGGCATTTTCTTTCCAGTATTTTGGAGAGAAAGCACCCGCCATCAAGCCGGAAACCTGCCATTTTTCGGTCGCCAGTTTTTCTTCATGTCGGAAGAAGACTTTCGTCAGCTCGAACAACTTCAAATCCTTCTGACCATGATTGATATTGAAAAGTGCGTTCGTCAGCAAATTGGGCAGCAACATCGATTGCATGATGGAAAATCTGTTGCCCAAAGGATTTTTCAAAACAGCATTTTGGCGTCGAAAATCATCTGCCGGAATTTTTAATTTATCCAAATCTTCCGGATCGCCGAATTTCCAGTTTTTCACTTCATAAAAACCATTATTCACGAGAATATCAGCCACTTTCCGTTTAGCGTAAAACTCGCTTCGGTTCATGATATTCTGGATATTCAGGTACGTCTTCACGTTGTTATAGCCGTGCAGCCGCATCACTTCTTCGATCAAATCGATCTCTCGCAATAAATCCTTTCTGTAAGGCGGAGCAATAAAATATTGAGTGTCGCCTTCTTCCTGCACGAATTTCAAACCGAGCGGAACGAGATAATCTTTGATCTGATTATTAGTCAGTTCGATGGAAAGCAGCTTCGTGACGCGTTCTCGGCGCAGCGGAATAATTTTTTCTGCCAACGGATTGGGATAGGAATCGAGCTTCCCTTCCAACAATTCTCCACCGGCAGTTTCCAGAATCAACTGAGCGGCTCTGCGGCTGACCAATTCAGTCGTTTCATCGGCGATATCACGCTCGAAACGATAGGAAGAATCCGTGGAAAGTTTCAGTCGAAGGGCAGATTTTCGGATGGAAGAATAGAGGAAATTCGCTGCTTCGATCACCACGTTGCAGGTAGAAGCAGAAATTTGCGAATTTTCACCACCGATAATTCCTGCCAGAGCAATTGCCCTTTGGTTATCGGCAATCACCAGATCGTTGTTGTTCAATTTGTATGTTTCTTCGTTCAAGGCAGTGTACATTTCGTCAGTGGCTGCCCGGCGTACGATAATTTTATGATCCTGCACCAATTTATAATCGAAAGCATGCAAAGGATGACCGAATTCCATCATGACGAAATTAGTCACATCCACCACATTATTAATGGGACGCAATCCCACGGAAACAAGCCTTTGTTTAAGCCATTCCGGCGATTCCTTGACGGTAACATTTTTGATCATTCTGGCAACGTAGCGGGTGCAAAGATCGGGAGCGTCATTCTGCAAGGCGAGGTGATTTTCGATCTTTTCATTCGTCTCTTCGATCTCGATTTTCGGTGCTTTTAGAGGCAGATGCAACAAAGCGGAAAGATCACGGGCAACGCCGAAAATTCCTAAAAGATCGGGACGATTCGGCGTGATTTCCACATCGTAACAGACATCGTTCAGTTGCAGGTAGGAAGCCAAAGATTGTCCGATCGGAGCATCTTCCGGCAACACCATAATACCGTCGTGATTTTCGGAAATTCCCAATTCCTTTTCGGAACAGATCATGCCGAAAGAAACTTCGCCGCGCAGTTTGCTTTTTTGAATTTTAAAATCACCGAACTGCGTACCGATGGGCGCAAAAGCCACTTTCTGTCCCGCAGCACAATTGGGAGCGCCGCAGATGACCTGTAATACTTCTTCGCCGTTATTTACCCGGCAGATGGAAAGATGATCGGAACCGGGATGAGCCTTCTTTTCATCGATTTGGGCAACGATTATCTGATCGAGTTCTTTGCCCGGTTTTTCCACCGCTTCCACTTCGATGCCGGCAAATGTAAGCTTTTCCTGCAATTCCTCCGGCGTTAAATCAAAATCGATGTATTGCTTTAACCATTTATAACTTATCTTCATCTTGTTTCCACAATAATTTTATGTTCTTTTCAGAAAATCAAAACTGTCTTAAAAATCTGATATCATTTTCAAAAAGCATTCTCATGTCGGGAATTTTGTATTTGAGCATGGCAATTCGATCCATTCCCAAACCAAAAGCATATCCGGTGTATTTTTCGGAATCGATTCCCAGCATGTCGAACACGTTCGGATCGACCATGCCGGCTCCACCCATTTCCAGCCAGCCGCTGCCTTTGCAGACGTTGCAGCCTTTGCCTTTGCATTTCACGCAAACTATGTCGATTTCCGCACTCGGTTCCGTGAACGGGAAGAAATGCGGACGGAAGCGCGATTCGATATCATCGCCGAACATCTTCTTCACAAAAGCATTCAGCATGTCTCTCAAATCGGCGAAAGTGATTCCTTCATCCACCACCAAAGCTTCCACCTGATGGAACATCGGCGAATGAGAAGCATCGTTTTCATTGCGATAACAGCTTCCGGGCGAGATGATTCTGATGGGCGGTTTATACTTTTCCATCGTTCTCACCTGTACGGTCGAAGTCTGCGTTCTTAAAAGCACATCATTTTCCAGATAGAATGTATCGGAAAGCTCTCTGGCAGGGTGATCGGCAGGAGTGTTGAGCGCATCGAAATTATGAAATTCATCTTCGATATCCGGTCCTTCGGCGACATCGAATCCGAGGGAAATGAAAATATCTTCCACCTCTCTCCAGATTTTAGTGATGGGATGCAGCGCTCCTCTGACGATCCTTCTGGAGGGCATCGTCAGATCGATTTTCTGCTTCTTCAGAGTATTTTCGTATTCTCGCTCTTTGAGTTCGGTTTCTTTGGTGTTCAGAATGACTTCTATTTTCGATTTGGCTTCATTCACGATCTGTCCGAAAGCCGGACGCTCCTCTTTTGGCAGAGCACCGATTTTCTGCATGAAACCGTTCAGAATGCTTTTCTTCCCGGTAAATCTCGATCTCAGAACGACCAGGTCGTTGAGCGTCTTTGCCTGAACGATATCCTGCTGAGCTGAAGCCAGAATTTTATTCAGTTCTTCTTTCACACCCTCTTCCTACTTTTGATTTTTCACTAAATCACAAAGTCTGGTAAAGGCTTCCAGATCGTGGAATGCCAAATGAGCGAGTACTTTTCTATCGATTTCCACTTCAGCTTTTTTCAGACCGCTGATCAAAGTGCTGTAGGTAAGATCGTTCATTCTGGCAGCAGCATTGATGCGGATAATCCAGAGTTTACGGAATTCACGTTTGTTGACTTTTCGATCGCGATAAGCATATTGCCAACCTTTTTCGACAGTTTGACGGGCAGTTCTGTACAATTTTCCATGACCGCCTACATAACCTTTAGCCGCTTTCAGATATTTCTTTTTTCTTTGCTTTGCAGCAACGTTATTTATTGAACGTGACATAATTCTTTCTCCTTAAGATTTTTAGATTCCGAGCATTTTTCGTACTCTGGATTCATCGTTGCTATGAACGAGATCAGATTTTCTGAGATTACGTTTGCGGGTTGCTGTTTTTTTGGTAAGAATGTGACCAAGGAAAGCATGAGATCTTTTCAGTTTGCCGGAACCGGTAACTCTGAATCTCTTAGCCGCAGCTCTGCGTGTTTTTAGTTTAGGCATTTGTCCTCCAATATTCTACTAGTCTATATTATTCTTCACTTTCAGTTTCTTGATTTTCAGCTTCTTGTTGTGCTTGAGATAAGACTTCGGGTTGTGTAACTCCCAATATTTTTTCGATCTCCTTTTTCGGTGAAACGACCGTAAAAATAGTTCTGCCTTCGGTTTTGGGAGCGTGATCCACATCGATCAGATCTTTTAATTCTTCCACAAGTTTTTCCAGCAATTTGAAACCGAGTTCTTTATGAGCTAACTGACGACCGCGGAAGCGTACCGTGAATTTGACTTTGTTGTGTTGTGCCAGGAACTTGATTGCATTGTTCTTTTTGAAGTTGTAATCGTGTTCTTCCGTATTAGGACCGAACTTAACTTCTTTGGTTTGAACGATATGCTGTTTCTTTCTGGATTCTCTCATCTTGCGTTCTTTTTGATAATGATACTGTCCGAATTCCATTATCTTACAGACGGGTGGCGTGGCATTCGGGGATATTTCCACCAGATCGAAACCTGCGCGTTCGGCGCGGGAAAGAGCTTCCCCGATCGAAACGACACCGACCTGATTTCCCTTATCATCGATCAATCTAACCGTGCTTGAAGTAATTTCCCTGTTGATCCTTTCTTTGGGAACCACAGGTTTCATTTTAGCTTTACTTCTACTTCTCCAGCCCAAAAATCCTCCTTTTTCTAAATAAAAAAAAGCGAGTAGAATACTACTCGCCTTTTTTTAAAAACTATGTGTTTTTAAAAACTTCACCATCATATAAACCTTAACAAGTATTCCCGGCAAGGGAAACCGTAAGGTAGAAGCGAGTAGCTTCATTTCTATTTCTTATATATTTTGGCGTTAAATTTATCGGCGCTGTTTTCGAGTCAAGTTTTTTGTAATTTTCATCAAAACCAATACGTTATCAGGAGAAAATCCTTTAATTTTTTTTAAGTGTACGAAAAGAATTTCAAATAAAAAAACTTGTCAAAATCGATATATTTTTGGTTTTTTCCATTCAGGTAGTAATCAATATCATAAAAAGGGTCAGGATAAGGGTTGGGAAGCAATATTAGTTTCATTTCGTCGCTTGTTATATGCGATATTTCAGGGTAGTTTAAGATGTTGATCTGTCGTCGTTGTCTGGGATTATTATGAGATTTTTGCCATGCCTTATTTAGCAAGAAATTTACTATTACGTTGCTGAAATTATTTAGAAAATCATCGAACCCAAGACAATTTGTAATGGATATCTACAACAGGAAAAGGAAGTTGTAGAAATTATGGAAAGTAAAACAAACTGCTAAACCAAAATAAAAAATCCTTAGGAGGGAAAAATGAAAAAAAATGCAGTTCTTATTCTCATTGCCGTATTTATTGTGTCTATTATCAGTGTCGTTTGTTCCGTTCAAAATGTGTCATTCAGTACTACCGGTTGTACTGCTCAGGGAGATTTGAGACCTGATCCTTTCACCAAATCCGATGCCATTCAGAATCATGATATTTATCATAGTGTTTGCAGCGCTCAAGGCGATGTAAAACCCGATCCGTTCCCGCCATTCGAGGAAGAAGAAGATGACGATGAAGCTATTCTTGCCAGCGCTCAAGGTGACGTAAAACCCGATCCATTCCCGCCATTCGAGGAAGAAGAAGATGACGATGAGGTTATTCTTGCCAGCGCTCAAGGTGATGTAAAACCCGATCCGTTCCCGCCCTTTAAACCCAAAACACCCATTACAGGCTAAAATGAATAAACTTTGTTGACGATACAAAGAAAGATTTAAATTTTGTTTGATTTGAAAATAAAATACAGTGAGTAAATTGATGATTAATGTAGTGAGCGATTATGGTCCATCAATACTAAGATTTATTGTCTTGATTTGCTGGTGCATCATTTATAAGAAAAGCAAATGTGGGAAAATTAATCGAATCGTCTTGAAATACTTCATCTTATTTTTGAGTATTTTTCTTATTTGGAATTCATCCATGTTTGTAATAAAATGGCTAAATGGAGTCACCAGTTATACCTATCTGGTTTTCTGGGGAATAACCAGCATATTTGAGTTGTATTTTGTATTAAAGGTAGTCTTCATGGTTTTGAGCAGCGAGGCACATAAAGATATTTTCTATATCTCTATCACCATCCTGGCGATTCCAAGCCTGATTGCTACGATATTATCGTTCATTCATCGAAGCTACAATCCAATCAATAGCACCGATTTCTTTAATATCATCATACTGCTTTTAGGAACCATGATCATTCTACGTAAAATACTTTCATCCCCGGATTTTCTCGAAAATATCGAATCATTCTTTATTTTCTCCGGTTTCGCACTTTATTTTTGCATGCATATTGTCGCCAGCAATGTACTCACACTCGATTTCCTGAAGAACTGGAGTTTTGGTCAGTATGCAACCATTGTTAGTTTAATTTTCTGGTTAGGGAGTGTCTTCTTTATATGGAAAATCAGATCCAAACATTCGTCCTGATATCGTCTATTGTTATAGGATTCTTCATTTTGATTGCGATTTATCTCGTCGTCAAACTGAAGCTCAATGATATTTTGTTGAAAAGATCCGAAGAAAAACTGAAGAATTTCAACGAAACACTGCAATTGATGGTGGCAGAGAAAACTCAGGAACTTCTGGAATCTCAAAAAAAGTACAAATCACTTTACGAATTGAACGAAGAGGTATTGGAAAATTCTCCTGCCGGTATCGTCAGGTTAGACGCCCATCTGCGTATCAGCTATCTGAATCCGGAAATCATCAGGCTGCTGTTTTTGAGAAATGAATCACTGGAATCATTAATCGGGGAGCAGTTGAAAAACGTTCCCAAACTGAACGACATCAAACTGCTCTATCTGATGGATGATCTGATAAACGGTCTGGAGATTTCCACCGATCTCAGAATATCAAATGACGAAAGCAACAGCAAATATCTGGAAGTGAAAGGCGTACCGATCCTGGATGGCGGAACCTTTTCCGGTGCCGTTCTGCTGTTCAATGATATTACCGAAAGTATCATCGCCGAAGAAAAACTGAAACAAAGTTTTGAAATACTGCAAAAAGCCACCGGAGATATTATTCAGGCAATGTCATCTACTTCCGAGATGCGTGATCCATATACTGCCGGTCATCAAAAAAGAGTGAAAGAACTCGCTGTCGCCATCGGCAGAAAAATGAATATAAACCAGGAGCAACTGGAAGGGCTCAAATTTGCCGGGATTATTCACGATATCGGCAAAATCTCCGTTCCATCCGATATTCTTTCCAAACCGGGAAAAATCAACAAAATGGAATTTGAAGTCATCAAAAATCATAGCCAGGTAGGATTCGATCTGCTCAATAAGATCGAATTCCCCTGGCCCATTTCCAGGATCGTTCATCAGCATCACGAGCGGATGGACGGCTCTGGCTATCCCCTGGGTTTAAAGAGTGACCAGATTCTTTTGGAAGCACGGATTCTGGCAGTGGCAGATGTGGTGGAAGCCATGACTTCTCACCGACCTTACCGGGCTGCTTTGGGAATCGAACAGGCTTTGCAGGAAATCGCCGATCACAAACACGATTATTACGATCCGAACGTCGTGGATGCCTGTATCGCTCTTTTCCGGGAAAAGAAGTTTAAATTCTCAGCTTAAAAAAATCAGGATAAAGCTAAACTATTATGATGAAAGAAAATAGTATCTTTTTTGTGGGATTAATGTTTCTGTTTACATCATTATTATACAGTTTTGAAGTTCCGTATTCCACGATTCCATTAAAAACTGAAAGTAATCTGATCGATGATTTTAGGCGGGTAAATCCGCCGGATTCCTGCGCCATTGGTTTAAATACACAAGCTTGGCTTTGGCAGGATGATAAAAATCTTTATGTCTATGTGCAGTGCGAAATCGATGAACATTTCGACCTGGGAATCTATGCCAATCACGATTCCAGTCCGAATGCCGATTATCTCCGGTTGCAACTCATCACCGACCTAAATAATTATTTTGCTTATGGTTACTTCGCTCACCCTCTCGGCAGCAAATACGATTATATTCGCAAAGCCAATCACGAAACAGACGAATATTGGAATAGCCGTTATTCATACGATTCCGAAATTCTGAATAACCAATGGAATGTTACTTTCACGATTCCTTTCAGCGATCTGCGTCATCAGAATACTCCGCCTTACGAATGGAAAATCATTCTTACCAGATATATCAAATCTGATCGGCAGTCGTTCAGCGCTCCTTTTGTGCTTACCAAAATGGGAAACGACTATTTCCGCAGGGCACATTCCATTACGATAAATCATTATATTCCCAACGTAAGTCATTTTAGTTTCAGACCTTACACTATTTTTTCCTATGACATGCTGGATAAAAGTACTTCCTTCGATAAAGAAAATGTGGGCGTCGATATCAGTTATAATCCCACCCCAACGATTCGTTCCAAGCTGAGTATTTCACCGGATTTTTCTGATGTTCCCATGGATGCGGTCACCGATACATACAATTCCAAATATACTCCCACTTACACGGAGAATCGTTATTTTTTCATCGAAGATTGCGACCTCTTCGGACAAAGCAATGATCTTTTTTATTCGCGTTATATCGTCCAGCCGGATTATGCTTTTAAACTTACCGGCAGTTCCCAAAACGTGAGTTTTGCATTTCTTTCCGCCAAAGATAAACTGGTGGAAGAAAGAACCGTGGATGATAGCATAACTACTGTGGAAACAATAACACCGGATGATTTTTATAATATTCTCACCGTTAAACCGGTATGGAATAAATTTCGCTGCCAGTTCACCCTTTTAAACCGCATGAATGAAGATTATCATAATGAAGTCCTCCATGCCAATCCCATTTTGGAGATCGGGAAAAACCGATATTTATGGGCGGAATTGAATGGTTCGACCAAAGAAAAGAACGACAAATCGAAAGAGGGTTTTCATGCCAAATGCGGTTATTCAGCTTATTCCAGAAATCATATGTTGACGTTTGCCCTGCAGGAGATGAGCGAAAATTACGCACTCGATATGGGAAAAATTTACGAAGATGATTTTTATGGTTGGAACCTGGATTATGCCTCGCAAACAGAAATCCAGTCTCGGGTTCTCTCCGAAATCGGTCATTCCACTTATATTTCGGAAGAGATCGATAATCGGCGCAATACTCTGCTGGAAAGATATCTGAGTCTGGAAACCGATTTCACTTCAAAATACAATCTCGATATGGAATTGGAATTCGTTTATGTGATGGAAAACATCAACCCGGCTTCCGATAACAACAAATATACCGATAAAATTCGATACGGATGCCGACTGATTTGGAATAAATTAGACTGGTTTATTCACAAACTCAGCTTGAACAAAGTCGATTATTATTTCTATAGTTTGAAGCGAAATTACCAAGGCACCAT